>JAUWJS010000029.1 GCA_030607575.1 Candidatus Heimdallarchaeota archaeon
AGAATGCTTGATTTAATAAACTATTTTTCAAATGAATCACATGTTTTACTAGGTCCTGATCTGAAAGATGATTTGAACATTACAGTTGGGTCGAATATCAAAATAAGAATAGGAGAGTTTGATCCTAATGGACTTAAATTTGATTACAAAACTTATGATATGCAAGTAGTAGGTTTTCTCAATGATGAGGGGAAGGGGAAAGAATTAGGTGGGAGAGTAATCTGGACAAGTATTGATAATATTAGATCTATAGTAGGCTTTGCACCCAATCAGGTTACAGAAATAAATATAGCATTAAGTTCTAATCACGATGAAAATCCAGTTGATAATGACTATGCAACAAATATAGAGGAACAATTGAAATTGATTCTTGATGCAGAAAATAATGGCTTGATTATAGTAGCATTTAGAGCTTTACTTTTAGAGGTAACAGATGAAGTTTTAGCTGATGTTCTACTAGCTTTCAATCTTTTTGGAGCATTAATTATATTTTCAGGAATATTACTCTTGGTAAATATTCAACTTATACAAGTAGAGGATAGAATACAACAACTAGGAATCTTAAGAGCAGTTGGGGCTAGACGGAGAGAAATTGTAAGATTATTTATGGTAGAATCAACACTTTTAGGTTTAATTGGTTCACTTCTGGGTGTTGGAGGAGGATATGGAATGTCGATTTTCCTCGTAAATCGTATAGGAAAAACATTCTTTGAAGGAACAATTGGTCTAAAGCCTACAGTAACAATAGGAGCTGTTGTCTATTCAATTGTCCTTGGGCTTATTCTAGCCGTAGGTGCGGGTGTATTTCCTGCTATAAGAGCTGCTAGAATAGATGTAATAGAGGTAATTAGAGGTATAAAGAAAGTAGGTAGAAAGAGAACAGGAAAAATTACTCTAGGGCTTGGATTAGCTTTTCTTCTAGGTGGAATTGGTATCCTTGCAGCTCAGTTTGTTGTTTATGATTCATTTTTCACAAAAGCAGGATGGGACTCTGCGATTGAGCAATGGATGTTTATGGGGGCAGCTGCTGCAGTTTTAATAGGTGTAAGCTTATTACTAGGATATTTGTTTTCGAAGAAATTTTTAGGGAATGGTATCGGTCTTACTTTTATTGGTATTGCAATAACCATGTTATTATTCAGTGTGCCTCAACTAAAGGATGTTCGAGAAAATAGTAAGATTCTAGTAACTCTTGCAGTTGTTCTAGCCTTAGGATCTATTATTTGGGTTGGTGTGAATTTAAAATCAGTAACTAATTTCATCAGAACTGTTTTGTATAGAACACGTCTGAAAAAAGGAGTATCTTTAGTTTCAAGCAAATATATGACTTCTAAAAGTATGAGAAGCTCTTTGACTTTTGGGATTTTTGCTCTTGTTTTAACAATGAATATTTTTGCTGCAGTCTACCAATCAACTTATTCATACAATACATTAGAATCTGTTGAGTTTCTAAGTGGAGGAGCTAGCATATTTATTGAGTTAGACACTCCAATTACCAATGAAACGCTTGTAAACGTTGAACAAGACCTTTATGCTATTGATGAAGCTATTACTTATGTAAAAGGAATTAATTCAACAATTGCAATAATACAAGTAGATGAAGAAATAAGTGAACTTGGAATCCCTACGGATATTTTTCCAACATATGTTCACATGATTTACAATGATACCTTAAAGGAAGGGGACGATTACAGATTTGACTTTATGTTTGATACTTCTATACCTTATTTCTTTGAAGATTACAAACCAGGAGGTTCTGAAAATTTTCAAAGAGAATATAGCCATCAGATATGGGATTTCTTCTACAACCGAACGAAATTTGGCAGAAATGGAACAGAAATTGATAATGTTGAAGGTTTACCTACTGTCTTAACTACAAGCCCCTTTATTCGTCCAGGTGACATATTCAACATTACAAGTTTTATTGGATCCCCTGTCGAAGTGATTGTTTTAGCAAATGTTAGGCAATATCCTTTCAGCCAAGCCCAGGGTTTACCTGCACTTCTAATAACACCAGATTTCTATCTGAAACTGATCCCAAACTTTGCACTTTATCCAAAGCATACAAGATATTTAGTTAGTACAAGTGAGGATTTCAAAAATGGACGAAACACAGAAATAGCTAGTAATATTGAAGAATTTTTCAATGGTAACGATTCTCTGCTTGTTCAAACTGAAGATTTTGTTGCAGCGTCCGCTTATGATGTTTGGGAAGTTATGTTGGAATTTGTAGAATTCCAAGTAAAAACATTTGATTTCCTCCAATACTTTGTAGGATTTGGTCTAATTGTTGGAGCTCTTGGAATGATAATCATAGCAGTTAGAAATGTAGCGGAGAGGAGAAGAGAAATTGGAATGATGAGAGCGATAGGTTACAAGAAGAGACAAATCATTGGTACGATCATGATCGAAATATTCATCCTAGCAATACTAGGTCTAGTCATGGGATTCCTAAATAGCTTGATGCTAGGGTGGGCTTTTGCTAACATCTATGATTGGATTCTAGTTCTCCCAGGTTGGAGAATATTGATTTATACGGGGATTATGATTGGAATTGCGATTATAGCTTCAATAGTTCCAGGAATAAGAGCGAGTCAGATAACTCCAGCTGAAGCAATAAGATATGTAGGGTGATACAATGAGTGATGAAATAATACTAAAAACAAAAAACCTGCATAAGAAATATGCTGAAGGAACATCAATGGAAGTACATGCATTAAGAGGTGTTGATATAGAGATCAAAAGAGGAGAAATGGTCGCGATCATGGGACCCTCAGGTTGCGGCAAAACCACTCTTTTAAACCTTCTAGGTGGGATTGACCAACCATCAGAAGGAACTATTTATATCAACAATCAAGATATAAATCTATTAACAGATACTGAAGTAACCGATTTTAGGCTTCATAATATCGGGTATATTTTTCAGTTGTTTAATTTGTTTGAATTCCTCTCAGCTTTAGATAATACAGTTCTGCCTTTACTATTGACTGACATCACTAAGTTGGAAGCTGAAGAAGAAGCAAAAATGATGCTTAGACAAATGGGTCTGGGTGACAAAATTTTTCATCTTCCAAATGAGCTAAGTGGTGGAGAACAACAAAGAGTAGCAGTATCAAGAGCCCTCTTGATGAATCCTGCAATTATTCTTGGTGATGAACCAACTGGAGATTTAGACCAAGACACTTCTTCAGAAATTATGAATTTATTTGTTTCAATTAATGAAAATTACAAACAAACGTTTCTTGTTGTTACTCATTCAGAACATATAGCGAAATTTTGCCATAGAACTATCCGCATTGTAGATGGGGAGATTGTCGATGATGGGAAGCAGGTGAAAAAATGAGCGAAAATGTAACTATACCAACTTATGGTACTGTGGAACTTACCCTAGGAGTTCTAATTAACAAACTAAACAGAGATTCACTTGATATATTTACAAAAAGAGTACGTAGATATCTAAAATATAACCTAAAAGCTATGTCAATAGATGTACTTGAGGTTAATACCTTTCTTATTTTTACATGTAGTTTTCCTCTTGAAGAAGTTGAAAATGATGAACAAAGAAAAACTGTTGTCAACCAAGTTGAGAAAATAATTCAAGATTATTGTAAAAAAGAATGTGGCCTCTATGCAAAACAAATCCGCAAAAACGTTGAGATTCGGGATATAACAAAAATGATTGTTCAATTAGTAAAAAGCTCAACATCTGAAAAGGACAAATCTTTGTTAGAAGATATTGTGGAAATAGCAGCTGATATTGATAATCGAGTTATTTATCATGTAAGTGATGTTTTGCTAAACAGCTTTATCGTTATTTGGGATTTTCCTAGAGATTATCCGGACATCATTATGTTTCCAGATCTAATACTTAAACGCGAAGTTAGCGATAAAAAACAAAACATTCCTCTCAGATTAATAGCTGAAAATTTACTTATAATGCAATTTGGAAAAGCATGTTCAAACAATCTTAAGCCTATATTGAAATCTATAGAAGAAGCAATATTAATACTTGAGAACTTGTTACAAGATTCTAAAAAGATTAAGAAATTAGGAGAGAATATGAGTAACAAACTATGGAGAACATTGAGAGTGGTTTTTGGTTTGCTTTCTTCAACACAACAGGTAATTTCAGTTCAATTAAAGCAAATCAAGCGAATTGCTCAAGTAAGAAATGATCTAGTTGAAGAAGTTAAGAAACTAGACTATACTCCATTATTAGATTATTTAATGCTTCTAGATTCAATTATACAGTGTTCTGATCATATTGAACGATTGAATAATCTTCAAACGCAAGTAAAACAAAATTACCAAACTTTGCTTAATATCATAAATCATTTCAAAGATGTTCCTGAAAGAGAAGTTGAAGATGTTAAAGATGTATCTTTGATTTTCATCAAAACATTAGCAGAAATTCAGTTAATGAAATTTTTCTCAGATAAGTTTCGTGATTTAGCTTATTTCCAAACTATTCCAACTGAAGTTTCTCTAGAAAAAGTTGAAAAAATACATGTAGATTCAGATATAATTCTAAAAGGGGTTGCACTTTTCAAAACTTATCGTCTAGTTGGGTCAACAGTTTATGCTCTACGTGGAATAGATGTTGAACTTAAGAAAGGAGAAATGGCGGCTCTAGTTGGACCAAGTGGGAGTGGGAAGACTACCTTACTAAATCTTCTTTCAGGATTAGATACTCCAAATAGAGGGGCGGTGTTTCTTTTAGGTAGAAACATAGATACAATGACTGATGCTGAAGTCTCGATGTTTAGACGAAGAAATATGGGATTCATTTTCCAATATTATAATCTAATTCCCCAGCTAACAGTTCTCGAAAATGTTATGTTACCTGCTCTGATGATAAATCGACCAAAGAAAGAAGCAAGAGCAAAGGCAATCGAATTGATTAAAGAAGTTGATTTAGAAAGATTTCAGAATCAGTTTCCAATTAAGCTGTCTGGTGGGCAAATGCAACGGGTAACCATAGCTCGCGCCATGATTAATGATCCTGCGGTCCTTTTTGCAGATGAACCAACAGGTGATTTGGATTCAGAAACAGGTCAAGTAGTTATTGACTTAATAAGAAGATTTGCTAAGGAAAAGAATACTGCAGTCATTTTAGTAACCCATGATTTAGAAGTAGCAAAGGTTTGTGACCGAATAATCCAGATGGGAGACGGAAGAGTAGTTTCTGCTTAAATTTGTTTTCTTTCAATTTTTTTAATTTTCTTAACCCATCTATCAAATTTTTCTGGTTTTTCTGGATAATTTTGAGAAAGTTTCTTAATTTTTTCTGCAAGAAGTAAACCTTTAGCAACTTTAATGAGTAGTTTGGGTTTTCTTAAACCTTTGAAAACTTTTTGCACTATGGGTAGTTTCACAGCTGTTGAATACATTATGGAGTCAACATCTTCTTGGGAGATAATACCTTTCTCAAAAAGAAATGAAAAATCGCTGAATGGGACTGAATTAAGCAGCTTGTGAACAGCAATACCTAATCCCCCATCATAACCATACTCTTTCCATATTTTGATGTTATATTTCCAAAGAAAACTCTCACTGAGATCTTGATTTCTTATTGCTAACTCAACAATTTCTGAAGCATAGTAAGCACTCAATAACGCTGGTCCATGCCCTTCTCCACTAATTGGGTTAACAAGTGTAGCTGCATCTCCACAAGTGATGAAACCATCACAAACCATTGAATATTGAGGTAATCGACCAGGAAGAGTGTCTCCTGCTCCATCCAAAACTTTGGAATCTGGAAAGATTTTTTTCCGAAGTATTTCTAAAATGGTTTTAGTATTCGAATCTTTGTTATTATCGTTCAGTAACCAACCAACTCCAATATTCAAAAGCTTTTCTCCTTTAGAAAAAATCCAGAAATATCCAGGAGGAGGCATTTCATCATGATATTCTATTCTCATTTGCTTTTGATAATCATGTGGTTTGGAGGTTTCAATAATCTCTCTGTAAGAAACGATAGTTTCTTGTTTAAGAAGTTTTTTTGAGAACTTATTGCATACTGAATCTGGGATGGTTCTTCTAACAATACCTGTGATACCAGAACAATCAGCCACTATCTTTGAATAGATACTGATAATTTTACCCTTGGATTGTCGTATTTTACATCCCACTACTTTGTTATTTTCTATTATTGTTTCAATCGCTTTATGATTTGGTTTGAAGGTTACACTTGTATAATCTATAAGAGATTTTAGCAGTCTCTGACCATATTTTACCCTATCAATGGTCTGTGAAGTGAAGTCGATGGATAATTCGAAATCCAGAACAGGACGAAAATGTGCCGATACAAGGTTCTCAGCGATTTCTTCTCCTCTAGGTTGCATTATCCCAGAGAGTTCAAATAATCTTCTTGTTGAATTTGGACTCAAAGCATCTCCGCAAGGTTTGTAACCTACTTCTCTTTTTGGTTTTTGATCTATCAGTATTGTTGAAATGTCTCTTTTTCCAAGATTAATAGCCAAGCTTACTCCTGCGGGTCCTGCACCAACAATTAGTACATCAGTATCAATGTGTTGCTTCAGCATTAAAATGTTATTGAAATCATGAGATTAAAAATTTTTCATAGCGATTAAATTTTTACAGATAAGATATTTTAAATATTCAAAGTGAATCCTAACACACTAATGCAACCCGATTCTAAAGTACATTTTTACCAAGAAATAATTAAAAAAGCTCACGATTCATTTCGTGAATTTCTTGTTCATTTACCTGAAGACATTCTTGAATGGCAAATACATGAATCTTTGAATTCAGTAAGATGGATAATAGAACATGTTATACATGATCAGTTGTGGATAGCCAATGTAATAATGAATAATTATGAAGAAGGTTATCATTTTGAGGAAAGCATTGATCAATATACTCTGGATGAACTTGTAGAGAAGTATGATGATGTTTTTATAGCGATTGAAGAGAAACTTGCAGATCTCAAAGAAGAACATCTGAATGAAGCAAGAATGTATAAAGAATTTAGTCTCCCTGTTGAAGATTGGCTTTACGAATATATTCACCACTTAAATCATCACAGCGGTGAAATTGGTTTAATACTCACAGCTTGGAAGAGAAAGAAGAGATCTTTACAATAGAACGACTATTTTGGCTCCAACAACTCTTCCGGGAGAGCTGGTTCAATATGTATAATCAAATCCTTGAAATCAGTATCTTGTTCTAATTCAGCTTTAACTTTTTCAGAAATCTTGTGAGCTGCAATAATGGATAGCTTTGGATTTACTAAAATATGAAAATCTCCTGTATAAGAACCCAAAACAGACCTTAATCTAATGACATGTACCTCCTCTACATGTTCAAAAGAAAGCGCTTTTTCCTTTAGTTTGTCAATTATCTCTTGGGGTGGTCCTTTATCTAGCAACTCTGGAAGAGAACTCTTAGTAATTTCATAACCTGTGTACAAAATTAAACATACTATAACCAATGCAAAAGCAGGATCTAACCACCAAACATTATATTTGACACCAAGATATGCAAAGCCTACAAAAACAGAAGAAATTGCATCTGTTCTATAGTTTTTGGCATTTGCAATGTATACAGCAGAATTTAGCTTCTTTCCAATTGTCATCACTCCAATGTAAAGAAGTATTTTACCTACGAAAGAAATAGTTGCGGCGACAAGAACGAATATTTCTAAATCATAAGGTATTCCCTCTACAAGCTTTTTTATTGCATTTTCAGCAATAAAGTAAGAAGAAAGAAACATGGTAGAAGCAATAACTAAGCTTGATATCATCTGAAATTTATAATGCCCAAAAGGATGATCTTGATCTGCAGGCTTTCTGCTTCTTCTTTCTCCAACTCCTGCTATAGATGCAGAAACAAGATCTAGAACTGAATCAAAACCATCAGCTATCAAACTAATTGATCCAAAAATAGTTCCAATTACTAGTTTCAAAGTCATCAAAATTATATTCCCTCCAATTGAGAGAATATTTGCAGTAGCTGCTAGTCCTACTCTTGCCATTAGATGATAAACTCTTATGTATTCAATAAATTTTCTGTTTTGAATAAAATTACTTACCTCCACTTACACGAAGTGGAGAAAGTAACATCCACGGAGCCTCATGTCCGCTGCGATTTTCTGTTTCCTTGCTCATATTATCAATTTTCTCAAATATCTCAAAAATTGTACATCCCATGACTGCATTCTTTACAGGATATTGAAGTTCTCCATCCTTTACATAAAATCCTTGATTGATTTGAGCTGAGACTTGTGGATTATCTCCTCGTGAGTGAATAGAAGATGACATCAGATATATTCCTTCTTTCATATCTGCAAGTAAATCATCCTTTGAAACAGAACCTGCATTTATTTTCATAGTGTAAGGCGCAGGTTGTGGTCTTGAAGCAAATGAACTCCTTGATGCGTGACCAGTGTTTTCTAATCCAACCAATGGAGCAGTATAAGAATCTGTAATGTAAGTCTGGAGAATGCCGTTTTCAACTAGAGTAAGTTTTTTAGGAACAACTCCTTCATCATCAAAACCTGCTGAATCTGTCCCCTCTGGAATAAATGGGTCATCAGTAATTGTCAGCTTAGATGAAGCAATTGCGTCACCAATTTTATCTACAAAGAAAGCTGTTTTATTAAAGACACTGAAAGCATTAATTCCACTAGAAAGTATGGGACTTATTGTTCCATAAGTACTATCTGGATCGAGTAGGATTGGTAATGATGCCGTTTCGATTTTCTGAGAACCTAACATTTTTTGAGCTCGTAATCCAGCTTCTGTACCAATTTTGATGTGATCAAAATTTTTCATTTGGGTTGCTGCATCATAATAATAAGCGTTACCTATGTCCTCACCATCTTGTATCTTGACACCTAAATATCCACTTACAGAAGTTTGAGATGCAAATCTGTCAACACCTTCGGAATTTAGAATATATCTTTCCCCTATTCCTACATTGAAATTTCCGCTTATAATTGCATCATCTCTAACAGTTGCTATTTGAATGGAATCAAGAATTAGATCTGTAAATTCTTCAACCGAAATATCTACTATTGCTTCATCAAATCGACCAGAAATTGTAGGAGCTGTTTTAGGATCATAAGGTAAAGATTTGAAATTTGGATCAGGAGGGCTTATTTCTGCAAGAGCGTAAGCATCCTTGATAGTTTTTTCTAGTGATTCTTCAGTAAAAATGGTTGTAGATGCCATCCCAATCGCATTATCCTTTATTACTCGAATTCCTAAACCAGAATTGCTAGTATCTGTAAAACTTCTAATAGAACCACGTTCAATCTGAATACTTTTTACAGACCCAAATATTGTGTATGCTTCAACTTGGTCTGCACCAAGGGATGTACCATATTTAATAACATATTCTGCTAGATCGTGAAGATTTTCTTCAGTTGACATTATTCTGTACCTCCTACAACAAGATTAGATACAGCCAGATTTGGACCTCCTCCAGTTACTGGAACCCATTGGCCTCCCTTTCCGCAGGTACCCTCGAACGCAGGTTCCCATGGCTTTCCAATTGCAAAAGTGTTCTGTAGTACTTCTAATGTCATTCCTGACATGCCAACGTTCCCCATCATATCTGTTATTTCACCGTTTTCAATGAAATATCCCATTTGACAAGAAAAGTAGAACTGTCCTTTGGCTGGCATGACATATCCTCCATAGGAGTCCTTCAGATAGACACCATCTTTAGCAATTTCAGCAATTTCTTCAATTTTCATGTCTCCTCCATCAACATATGTGTTACCCATTCGAGCTTGAGGTGTCACATTAAAATTCATCGCTCGACCAGAACCATTTGGCTCCATTCCCAAAGCTGTTGCAGTTTCTAAAGTGTGGAAGTACTCCTTAAGAATACCACCTTCAACAAGAACTCGTTTTCGAGCTTTGGTTCCTTCTGAATCATAAGCAAAAGATCCCCTTAATCCTTTGACAGTAGGATCATCATAAACATTAATTTCTTCAATTCCGACTTTCTCACCAATTCTTCCTTCAAGAACTGATGTTTTAGCTATAATAGCATCAGCTTCACATGCGTGTCCAAAAGCTTCATGAATGAAAACTCCAGTTAACGATGGGTCCATAATTACATTCATTTTTCCTGATGGAGGTTCCTTAGCTATTAATAGCTTTTCAGCCATAACTGCAGCTTTTAACCCTTCTTCTTCAGGGTCCCATTTCTCAATTAATTCCCATCCTCCTGCTCCACCAACAGAATCAAAAACACTTTGCATTTTTGTTCCTTCTCTTCCTATGACGTTTTTCATAAGTCGTATTACATGAGTTTCATTTTCAACTTTGGTCCCTTTACTATTAATAACAATCTCCTTTCCATGGGATTCTTGATAAGTTGAGGAAGATTCAGCGATCGAATCAGAATGCTCTCTAGCTGCTTTTTCTGTTTTAACCACTTTTTCAAACTTAACCTCTTTATCTACAGCTCGAGGATCTATCTCGATAGTTGTTGCTCCCTTTCCTTCAAATACCCAGCTATCACCAATACTTCTTTCCTGTTTGGTATATTTTGAACCAGCTCGCGCCATTCTCACGACCTTTTCAACAGCTTGTAAAATTGATTCCTTATCTGTTTTGACAATTGTTGTAAAACCCCAGGCATTGTCAATCAAGGCTCTGATAGCAATGCCACCAGTAGTTTGGTTACTAACACTATCAAATCGACCATTTCTGACTGTGAAAGATTCTCCCATTGCATAGGCATATCTTATGTCTAGAAAATCTTTCGAGGAGAGAGACACTTTGTTGATTACTTTTTCTAAAATGTCTAACATACGTTCTTTCCTTTTAATATCTTAATATAAACTTAATTGTAAAACGATAAAGGGGAATCTAGCAAACATCATACTCTTATCGAAGTTTGTTCTCCGCAATTGTTACAATTTCCACCATTTGAGAGTTGTTTGATTTTGACATTATAAGATACTCTCTCAACCAAAGTTTTTCCGCAATTTAGGCATAAGGTTGTATTTATTTCAGAGTAAGGAAGGTTTCCAGTATAGACGAAGTTAAGACCTTCTTCTTTTGCGATTCTTCTAGCTTCAATTATAGTATCAACTGGAGTTGGTTTGACATGTTGCATTTTGTAATCAGGATGAAATCGACTAAAATGAACGGGAACATTTTCGTCCAATTCATTGATTACCCACCGTGAAAATAGCTTTATTTCGTCAGAAGAATCATTGAAATCGGGTATAAGTAACATTGTTAATTCAACATGAATGCCTTCGTTCCACATTTTGATAGCATTTTGTTTGACGTATTTCAATGCAGGAAAAGTTGTTACTTCTTTATAAAAATCCTCAGTAAAGGCTTTGATATCAATATTAACTGCATCAATAATCGGTAACAATTCTTCAAGTGGTTTTTCATTAATCATTCCATTAGAAACAAGAATATTTCCTATATTATTTTCATGTGCTAGCTTGCCTGTATCCCGTATCCATTCCCAATTAATTAAAGGCTCATTGTAAGTATAAGCAATTGTTTCACATTTGTTTTTTCGAGTCATATCGATAGCATTTTGAGGTGTAATTTGAATCAAGTTATTGCTCTCAGCTGATATTTGGCTGATGCTCCAATTCTGACAATGAGCACAATGAAGATTGCATCCTGCTGTTCCGAAACTCATTGTTGAAGAACCTGGTTTGTAATGATAAATTGGTTTCTTCTCTATAGGATCAGCATGGACTGAAGTAAATTTATTGTAACCAAGTGCATATAGATTCCCATCAATATTTTTTCTTGCTTGACAGTTACCTAGATCTCCAGACTGAATTATACAGTTTCTTGGGCATAACAAACACTGAACTTTCTTTCCCTCTCTTTTCTCATAAAATTCTGCTTCAAACAATGCCAATTGAACCACTTAAACATTATTCGCCGATAAGCAAGCTAAATGAAGTAAGCTTAACTATAAATCTGTCGATGATTGATTTACAGATTTGACATCTCCAAATTTAGGTAAAAGAGTGTTCTTAAAAAGAAGATTTGCACTTTTTCTGCCGCTTGCTACTCAATTCTGGATGACTTATACCAAAAACTAAAAAAAGAAGAGAATGAATTCTTCATGGATACGTGTAATATGACAGAGGATGAAACCGAGAGTAAAGATCTGAATATTATAAAGTTGAGAAAAGGAGAAACTGTTGATATTAGCAAAGCTTTAGGGTCAAATAAGCGTATAACAATTCTGAAACACTTGTCTGAGGAAGAGCTCAACTTATCTGAAATTGCTAATAAAATTAGCAGTACTCCTCAAGCTGTTTATCATCACTTACGGATTCTTGAGAAATCAAAATTGATCTATGTAGTCAGAGAAGAAAAAATCAAGAATATGGCTAAAACTATAAAGTATTATCGCGCAAGTTATAAACCTGATGCAATAAATCTTCTTCTTTGGGCTCCTCTTGATGAATTGGAAACCACTGAATTGGAATCAAGGGTTCCTTTACCTGAAAGGCCTGTACAGAGAATTGTAAGAAAAATGGCAGATAAGGTTTTTATAGATTTGAACGAGTTTAAAATTGAAAGTCTGACATCGGTAATAAAGAATATGATTGATTTAACCCATGAATCTATGAACTCCCTCAAGACTGATTATGGATTCGATATGGATGATAAACTTTGGAACTTAATTTTACTTTTTTCTAATCTTTCAGTTCTAAATGCTGCAAAAAAAATGGCTGAAGATAAAAAATATAGGCAAGAAGTTAACACTTTATTATCTTTACTTTATGAGGAATTAGAAGACATATAATGTAAACAATGATAAAACTTACTTCTTACTTACCTTGTTGTTGCTAGATATAGATGAAGAGAAATCAAGAGTTTTCTGACTTGATGTTTGAATATCTTTGAGTTCCACTTTCACGCCAATTCGCTTTACATCCCGTAGAGCTTCTTCTAGATAATGCTCTTTGTCGATCTTTTGAACGTCAACGAGAGTTGGATGTTGAGATCGTTTGTATAGGGATGAGCTTCCTTCAAGAATTATGAATGGAAATCTTTCAAAATCCTTCCATATTTCATCTAAATTTAGATCCATTCTCATAGAATAATCTTCAAGAGCACCGATGGCAGAGGTTTTTGATTTGTAATCCTTTGGATTCCTTCTGATGGGACCAAAAATGGTTGTTTTTTGAATAAGATCTTCTCCAGAAATTTTCTTAAACTCAAGACATAACTCAATCACCTTTAGTCTAGCTTTTTCAAGATCTCCATCTTCCAGTACACATTGTAATGCAGCTTTTTGAACTTCTTTTGCGAATGGAGAAGTATCACTGCGGATTGCTTCAAAACCAATAATTGTAAGGTCACCAGTTACAACACTGATATAACTGTATCTCTTTTTCGTTTCAGGAGCAAAAACAATTCTTAAGGCTAGATCAACAAATTCTAATTCCATCTCTTTTGGAAGTTTAGACTCATAAAATTCCAATAATTCTTGAATCTCAGGAGCATCTGATAGCTTAAAAGATTGCCCTTCCTTAATTCTTTCTGCCAAGTTAAAAATTGTATCCGTGTCAGCAAGTTTCACAAAAATACTATCTGTATCTCCATAAATCACCTGACATTTATTACCAGATATTTCTTGCGTCCATTTATCCACTTTCTTAATATATTCCTTTGCAATACTTGTGATTGCATTAGCGATTTCAGTGTCATAAAAGCGACTTCCTACATAATTATGACTACCATAAAGTGAGTTAGCTGTGACTTTCAGAGCACTTGATTTAATCTTTAATTTGCGAAGCTCTTTCTCTAAGCTTCTTTTTTTTGTAGAATCCGAATATGTTCGAAGATATGTTTCAAGATCAGAAATTTCTTTCTTAATTTCTTTTCTCTCTTCCAGAAGACCCCTCATCATAACACGTATCCCAGTATCAGGTTCGTTGCGAAACTTTTTCTCAGGTAATGCCATGGATCCCTCATAGCTTTCACCACCTATATTAAACGCAACCATGATTGATGGAAACATTGATCTAAAATCAGCTATCATGACAGCTTCATGTAAAGTTCCTTTTGGAACAAGAACAAACCCTCCAATTGCCATTGATCTTGTACTCTTTCTATAAGCTAATTCTTTTCTCGTTGGTTCAGGTGGTATTAATGTATCTTTATGTTTCAAAACTCTAAAAAGTTGAAATTCTCCTATGTGTCTTGGAGTTGAGTATATTCCCTCAGAAGGACGAAGACCTACATATTTTATAACCTCAACCCATTCTAGCATCCCCATTTCGAAAAACAGATAATAGATTATTTTTGAGTCTAAAGTGCATGAATCAGTAAGCTTCTTCTTATAATTCTTTTGATTCTTTAAGTAAATATTAGACCAATATTGATTAATTGTATCATAATCGGCTTCTCTTTCAATATTCAGAAGTTCTCTGGAGAATTCAGTTAAATTTTTCTTTCCAGATTTTGTTCTCAACCATCGAGTACTTTTAACAAGATCGTAGGAAATATAACCTGGGATTCTATAACCTAAATATCCTACTGGAGGTTTGATTTTAGCATCTTGAAATGGTCCCAGTCTCTCTGAATCCAACCCTAGAATTTCCATGCGAGCAATAAGATAAGGTAAGGTTACTCGATTTCCATTAAAGGTAACAATTATTTCTGGTGAAATAGAATGTATTTCATTGATTAGATTGTTAATAAGTTCTCTTTCACAATCATTGTCTTCTTTTTCAAGAAAAAAGTTTTTAGACTCTATATTGATTCCATCTTGACTCCAACTTATAGACGCAGTAATAATTCTTTGTTTGTTTTCTGCTAGAATACTGGAAAAATTCTGGATTTTTTTATCTTCTTTAGTCCAAGAGTTAATTACTATATTTAAACTAAGAATAGTAAATTGAAAAGTGTCTCTTTTTTCCATATTCTTAATATTATGAAAATCAGTTTCTATAACTCTTCCAAATTCATGAGATTCTTTCTCTTCATAATTAGATATTTCAATCCAATTGAGACTTCTGATATTTGCGTCTATTAGAAATCTTGAAACATAAGAAATATCCTTTTCATAGCTTTTAATCCCTTTTTCTTCTAGTTTATTACTATATTTACGAATACGCCAAGGATTTCTACCAAGTATTTTGTAAAGAAAAGTTGGTTTATTTTGATAATATTTGTATTTAGTAATTTGGTAGTGGTTCTGTATCCAATCACCAAATTCCTTTTCAGTATAAAGAAGACTCTGAATCGCATTTGTAGTCTCTGCAAGGTCGTCAATATAGAAATATGGATAAAAACCAGTCACATGGATAATCAGAGTCTCATTATCTTTTGTCTTCCCTCTTATTCTAATAATAGGTTCTTCAGTTCCATTCTCATTTTCACGAATAAAAAAGTCTAAATCTACTAACAAGAATTCCAAAGGAGAGGGAGTGTCATTCATCTCTCTAACACTTTTCGCGCACTGTTGATGTACATTAATCCCTCCGTATTATTTAAACTCTTTTTAAATACTAGGGGATTTACGAACAACTAGAAAAAAAAATCAAGTTTTCAGTATTTAAAACATATTTGTATACGTTAGATTTTTAATCTATTAAGTCACATTTTATTATGTTGTTATATGTCTTCTAGAAGAACACCACCAGATGTATATAAAAATAGGAAGAAGTTGGAACTATCAGCTCAGACTAAAAGTGGAACAATTGAAGAGACAATTACACTAACTAAACCATCTGAAGATGATGATCCTAGGCCTCATTATTGGTTTATACTGATGTTATCTTTTGGTCAAAGATCTGGATATGTGTATGACCGATCAGGATTGCATATCCCCGAACCAGATGCCTATGTCTATAGTGTTGAATTATGGAAATTCATAGGTTCTACCATTAAATCAGTAGAAACAGTGTCAAATAAAGTAGACTTTGATACAGCAGTTGAAACATTTCAGAATTTACAGGAAGATTTAACTAAACAAAATTTCAAATTGCTTCCTTGAATTAGTTATATCAGACTTACCACTACTGTAGCAATTATTGGAATAAAAGAGCTCAGAACTATTATGACTAGTTTCTTAGGCTGGTAGAAAGGTTTCTTTAAGTCTCCAAGCTTTGCTTCATCCTTTTGCATAATTTTTATGTTAGAATATAGAATTACTGCAAAAATTATCAAAATAGAAAATGTTATACTTAGGATTTTCCATAAAGAGAGAGTCTTATCGAAATAAACAATACTAAAACCATATATTGGTAGAAATCCAATGTAGAAATACATAATTTGAAGGGCAATTTGTGTATAAATTGTCTTTGTAGATTCAATTTTTGCTGTGAAAAGAGCTGTTTTTGCAGATAAAGATACAGCTGCTAAGACAAAGAATATCGATATGATTACCAAAATGATTCCTAAAACTCCCAAACCTACATGTATTCTGTGTCTTACAAAACTATTGCGAATTAGTGCTTGTCCTCCTCCTAAAAGTGCAGCTAAAATTATTGCTCCCATGGGATTGAGTGTTTTTGGCTTTTTGATAATGGGAGCCTTGGTTAGCAGGTCTTTTTCAGAAATTACCACTTAATTCCCCTCTGAAGGTTCTTTTGCAAGTTCATTTTCGCGTAAATACCTTTCAGCCGCTCTTATAACTTTTCTTGTGTTTTCAAAAGTTAAAGTTTTCAAAGCTTCTTCATAAGTACACCACAAGAATCCAACATGTTCCTTTGAGATTGTTACTTCAAATGTTGATGATATCCCTATTAGATAAATGACTGTTTTTTTGATTTTCTGAGAACCCCTTGTGAAGTAATAAGTAATTTTATGTTGAAACTCTTCCAAAACGGATATATCTTTTATTCCTGTCTCCTCGAATGCTTCTCTGAGAGCTGCTTGAATAACTGTTTCCCTCCCCTCTATCCTGCCTTTGGTCAATCCATACCTGTTCTCTGTTATCCTACTCCGTCCATAGTTGAGCAGTAGATAGCGGCCAGAATTATAAATTACAATGCCTGCAGAGGTTTCAAGTTGCATAGTATCATCGGCGTTTTTATTAAAGTATTTGACTTTTTATTAATAAGCTTATTGTAATTGTCTAAAAGTAGGAGATAGTTTTATAACAATTAGATTGAAGAGAAAGTATGATTCACTTAGTAGCACTTATGGATATTGAGATAGGTCTAGGGAGAACCATCTATCAAGATAACACTCTTCAAATCAGTGAAGCTTTAATCTGGCCAATGATTAGTGCTCTCAATAATTTTGTTATTGAGTGTACTGCAAGTGATAGAGGACTAGTCAATGCAGCTTTAGAAGACATAAAGATATATCTTTATTCACCTTTGGGAGAATCAAACCCACTTAGAGTTGTCTTTTTCACAGATTTATTTGATAATAACGAGTATTTGGAGAAAAAAGGACAAGCTATCTTCAGTGTTCTATCAAAGTATATTTCATTTGAAACTTTTGATCCTCCAACTGAAATTATCGGAAGAGCAAAAGCAATAGCAAAGTACACCCAAAATTTTCCAACAGAAATTTTAGATCCTAAATTTTTGAACGAATTAAGACGAAAATTGATGAACCTTGAAGAATCCGAAAGCATTTATGTTGCAGACTTCTTCATTGGTGATATAGATCAAGGGAAAGTATTCACATTCTTAGAAAATACTGAATTACAAGAAAAAAATAGTGTTTTATTGTTTTCAGAGTTATTAACTGCGTTCTCAATAGACAGTGAAATATTCGTTAAATCGTCTCTATCAAAAGAAGAAAGAAACAGATTAGAAAACCTAGATATCAATACAAATGAGTTAATAGAAGGATGGTTCTTGAGACAACTATCTGAACAAGAAAGTGATTTTTGGTTAGTAGGCTACTTCTACTACAATGAAAGAAAAGAGGAAGCAGTTAAACAGTATCTAGATTGGGCAGCTGATAAAATTAAAGAAAAATTAAGCGTACTTAACCTTAAAAGACCTTTTTGAAGTAATTAATCTTCAACTGTTTTTTCTTCATCTTCTTTCTCTTCCTTGACAGGAAACTTCCAGGCCATTAATAGGTTAAATGGAAGAAGAACCATACTGATGATAAAAACAGCTAGAAAATTGACTCTTGAAATGATCAATCCAGCAAGAATAGCTGTTGGAAACCAACCTAATAGATGAAGTCCTTGAACCATACCATAAGTTTCAGCTCTTCGCTTTTTATCAAAATTAGTTAAAATAGACATTATTCCTGGCATCCAGAATGCAACACTTGCCCCCATTCCTACCCACCCAATCATGATTATGTACAGTCTATACTGTGGAAGAGTGAAAAACGCTATAATATTAGAAGTGAAGAATAAACTTCCTGTAAGTTGACTCAGAAGTAAAAGTTCTGTTTTTTTCAATTTATCCGAAATTTTAGTAACTGGGATAAAGATTAATAATGTACTAACACTGAAAGCTAGTTGAAGAACAGCTATATTGCCTTCGTCAAAATCATATTGAGTAACCAAACTTCCCCAGAAGATGCTAATGCTTAACCCCCATGTTAAAGCATCTAAGATGAAAAATCCAATTGCATAGGGAACTCCTGGATTACGAAATATATCTCTAAATAGAGTTAGGTTTGTTTCAACTTCATTATAGTAATCACTTCTTACTGGTTGTTTTTGTCTTCTCTTTATGAGATAAAAGGGAATGGAGAGATAGAGAAACATTGATTTGAACATCTGTAGGAACATTTGATAAACTGCTATCAACGATTGCATGAACTGTTTGGATATGCTTGAAGTATAGTCTTTAATAATGTGGGGTTCTTTCAATGCGAACAGCTGATAAAGAAACATAATAAGTCGTAGTACCGCTAGAACGTAGAAATATACCCAAATTTCAATTCTATCAGTTAAAATGCGAATAACTAAAGGTCCTATTAAACCAGTTGCGTAAAATGCTAAATTGATAATGCTGAACGAGGATGCTGTTTTCTTTTTCTCTGCACTTTCAGCCACTAAAGCACTCCCAGCTGGATCACCAAAGCCAAATGAAATAGATACACAGGATAAACCCAAAACTGCTACAGCAAGTGCGTAAGCTACAGGAAAACTAGTTGTTGCAATTTCAGAAAAACTAGCTATTTTTAGAGGAAAGTTTGCTCCAAAGGAATAGTAGGAAAATGGATATTTTATGGAAAGAAGCCCTGAAGTACCAAATAATAACATTGCGACTGGAAGAAAGATAAAACTTCCAAGAATTACTCTCTTTCTGCCTATTTTATCACTTATTTTTGAAGCAAAAATCATCGGTAAAATTTGGATAAGAGCTGCCACAGTCATGATCAAACCAAGCGTTTCTTCAGGATTAACGTTTTTTCCTGTTGACTCAATTAATTTAACAATAAAAGGTTGTAAAATTACATTGTAGAAACCATGAATCAATCCTGAAATAAGATTAGCTATCACTAGAACGCGTATATTTGCTCTTCTAGATGGATGCAAAATTACTTCATGGATTACCATGAAATTTGAACAACAAAGATAGTTAAAAAAGTAATTGCTGAATACTATATTTTTGTCCAAAGGATAGATTTTATATGCACTTTGTAGTTGGGAAGCTTATGACAGATTATTTGGATAATACCCCAATATCGTGGGGCTCAGAAATCATTAATGGATTTGTACCAAGTCAATATAAAGATCAAACTAAGTTTTTACATCCACCAGAATTTTCCAAAACCCCAATGTTTGAAGGAACAGTTAAAGAAGCTTTACTGAGAAAATTATCCGATCCATTTGGATATGATCTCTCCTTTGATAAGCTTGTTGAACAGAAGTACCAAAATGGTAAACCTATTGTTTTTGTAGTTGATGATTACACAAGACCAAATATTCATACCAAAATAATTTTACCCTTAATGATTGAAAAAGTCCTTTCTCTAAACGTTTTGAAAGAGGATATCAGAATTCTAATAGCAACTGGTACACATAGACTTCCAAAGGAATCGGAATATACAAAGATAGTTGGAGAGCAAATCTATGAAGAGTATAGATCACAAATAGTTTCACATGATTGTGATATTGAAGCCGTCTATGCTGGTGAAAGTGATGCTGGAACTCCCATGGAATTTGATAAATTAGCTTTTGAGGCTGCAATATTAGTTCCAATAACTGACAGTGAATTACACTATTTCGCTGGTGTAGCGGGAACTATAAAAGAAATATGTCCAGGAATTGCTAGTAGAAACACTGTAAGGCAAAACCATCCCAAAATGTTTGACAGAAAATTAGGTTTCCATCCTGGATGTAAACTAGGAGGAACAGAAGAAAACCCAGTAATTACTGACATTAAAAACATGGTCAACATTCTAAAAGCGAAAGTAACTATTTTTGGTATTGATACTATTGTAACAGAAGGAAAAATAGTCTATATTAGTACTGGAGATTTAGTGGAATTACACGATGAAGCAAAAAAGCATATTGTTAAGATGAGAACTTTACGATTACCTAAAGCTGCAGGAATTGTTGTTAGCGGAATGCAAAGCTGGGGGATTAATCTCTATCAAGCTGGTAAAGGAATCCACGCAGCGTGGAATGCAGTTAAGCACGATGGAACTGGAGAAATTCTCGCCGTTGCACCTCTCCCTGATGGTATAGGCAACGCCAATTATGAACAAGTAATGAAAGAAACTGGTGATATGCCTCTTCAAGAAGCTCTTGAGTATATTTTAGACAATTACTGTACAACTGAGACATTCAAAATAGGAAATCAAAAACCTGTAGATACCATGAGAATAGTAAAGATGATTGGAGAAGGAAATCTGAAAATGATCTCAGATTGGGATGCTGAACAATTAAGAAAGTACTATAGAGTTGATCCTATAAAAAACCCAGAAGAATCTCCTGTAGATACGCTAAAAAGAGCAATTTTAAAATATATGTCTAACAATCCAGATGAACTAATTTACATAATGGATGATCCTGGTTTATATGTTATCATCGAGTAGGATCATTTTTCTTTTATTCTTTTTTATAATTCTAAAGTCTCTTCAGGCCACATCTTTTCAATAACTTCGCTATTGCATTTCATACAGAGATTTTTCTTTTGGATAATTCCATCTCTGTTTGTAGAAAAGTTCTGAATTAAACCACGATCACAGAGAATTTCAGATTTACAATCTCTGCAATAGAAATATCTTCCTGTCTGTTTAGGTGGCCATAAGTATTTGCTACAGGAGGCACAGCGATCTCTAAAGTCACATTTCATGTGTTGAGCAATAATAGTCAACTATTTTTCCTCCTTTTTCATATACCAGTCATGATATGCTCTTTTACGCTCTCTATCTTTTCTTTCTGTTTCTTCAGTAGATTCTCCTAAAATTTTTTTCTGTTCTTCACGAACTGTAGTTTTAACTTTATCAAGTTCTCCTCTCTTGAAAGAAAGACCACAATCTAAGCAGACCATAAAAGGAGCTTTATATTTTACTTCGCCACCGCAATCAGGGCATCTAGCCATATTTACACCTTCTGTTCAATGAATAATAGTAAATTGTCTTTTAAAAGTTAGTCTATTGTGTCAAAATAAAACCTAACAAATCCGCATTTTGTAAAAAAATTATGGTGCACGCACCGGAATTCGAATCCGGGTCAGAGGCGTTCTCCTTTGTTACAAATGGGAGGCCTCGGTCCTACCACTAGACTATGCGTGCTAGAGTTAGATAAAAACAATCTAACTTTCTTTTAATTCTTTTCATGTAATCTTTTTTAATTCAAATACAAGCTATGTTGTTACTAAGGAATCAACTGTTTCTAGGAAAATTTGTATTTCC
>JAUWJS010000042.1 GCA_030607575.1 Candidatus Heimdallarchaeota archaeon
CTTTAGCAATGTTTAGATATATTATTCTAATATAACTATTGTATGGATGAACAAGAAGAAATTAGAGACTATCTATCTGAATCCTCCAGAAGAATGGTTTTATCACAGATTATCTCCTATTCAAAAGCAGTATCTGCATCAGAACTATTAGATAACTTACCTATAACAAACAGGAGTACTTTGTATAACATCTTAGATAGATTAACCGAATTAAACCTAATAACAAGAAGAGAAGTTAAATTTGGGGGGTCAATCAGAGTATTCTATTCTCCTAATCATGAACTCATTTCAGGTGATTATTTTAGAAACCTGTTGCAAGAGTTTAAGGATCTTGAAAGACCATCAATATTGACTTTAGAATTTAAATATTCATGGGAAGATTTTCCTGAATGCTTAATTGCTGGAAATTCACTTAGATTGGCCATTGTTTTAGGCTCTTGGATGACTGAAGCTGCAAATACTATTGATGCACTCAATGTTCCTGAAATATCTCAAACACTGTCTTATTGGGCTTACAGAAACAAGAAAATACCTCTTGAAAATATTATAATTGATTCTTTACTGGACTATCAAGCGGGATATGCAAAAAATGAAAATATGTTGGTAATAGGTTCGGGTGCTGTAAATAGAATTACTTCTGAAATTATGGAACTTTATGGTAACAGTTTACCCGTGAAATTTCTAACTCCCTCAAGTAAGAATATCCATAGTAAATTAACAGATATTACTTACAGTGAAGAATCACCAGTAGGATTACTTTCAGGGTTACTTGCTCTTTTACCAAATCCTTGGGATAAATCTAAAGTAATAATTTTATGTGCGGGATCAAAAAATGTAGGTACTCAAGCTGCATTAAGAGCCCTACTAGACGATATTAAAGCGGCAATATCTATGGACACTAAAGTTATTTCAAACCATAGTAAGTTTCCTAAAATTCCTGTAAGAGTTATTAAAGCAGAAGGTGAAGACCTTCTAACAAAAATGATTCAACAAAAAAGTCCCAAAATTCAACAATATAGTTTTGTGGAATAAAGCTCTGCCATTTCATAATTACTAGGGTTACATCAAAAGGTTCTACTGTTGAGATATCCAAAGGTATTATGCCCCTCTCTTACTCTTCCTAAGAGTCTTATTGAACTCTGATACCTTATTTTTATCTATTGTTAGTGCTTTGAAATCCTTTGGTCTGAATATTGTATAAATAATCATCCCAATCGCAATCAATACAGCTGCAATGTAAAAGGTAATTCTATATGCATATGAATCTGTATTTCCTGAACCTATCAAAGTATTGGTGATTGGTCTAGAAATGAAGGGCAATAATACAGCTAAACCTACGGTAAATATGCCAACAGATGAAAAGAAAATTGGTTTCCCTCTTTGCTTTAATTTCATCATTTTATCTACGAGCAAATAGAAAAGAATGCCTAGAATCATTAGACTAATGATGGTATAGAACATTATAATAGCAAAGTTTGAATTAACTAAAGCATCTGAAATGGGACCTGTTAGCATTGTACCCCCCATACCCCACGAAAGGTAGAAAGCAGCATTATAATATCCCATCATCCTACCCCTCTTTTCAACTGGAACAACTCGGTTTACCATTGAATATGCTGTTGTTTGTATCAAAACTCTTGAAGCACCTTTAAGAGCCATATAAACAAAGAAAATTGTTATTGATGGAACAATAGGAAGAATGATTGTGCCTATGAATGCAAATAGAAAACCAATGAAAAGCATATTCCCATCACCGAGTTTACTTGTTAGATAGCCAATTACTAAACCACTAATGATCATTGCAATGCTACTCGTATTCCGTAAACCAGCAACAACAGAATCTGAAGCTCTAAAAGTGTCTGGAAGTCTAACATGAATCTGTATCATTTGATTTATGCTGTTACCCCCAATATTCACAATTGCCAATACTACTATTAGCCAGATAAATAGTTTCAAAGGCCAATTTGATTTGAGATTTTTATTCGGGTTTTTCTTTCCCCTAAGATATAATTGTTCATCCTTTTTATCTATTTCTTGAAAATAATCTTCTTCCAAATCTGCATATGATTCTGGTATCATAAACAATGCAGCGATACTAAAAATCATAATTCCCGATGAAACATAAAACAAACTACCTGACCAGAAACCAAAGCCATCTTGATACAAGAATCCACTCGCTGTTACTCCTAAAACGTTTCCAATTCCACCTACAAATTGCAACAATCCCATTGTTCTGCTTCTCTCAGATTCCTTAGTCAAATCAGCAATTAAAGTAGTCCAACCTAAATTACTACTACTCCAACCAGCTTCAATTATTGTGAAACCAAATATGATTATGTAAGCTGAAAGCTGTAAAATTCTTGGTATGAAGCTTGCATCATAAGTAGCTGCTGTATCAATAATTTCTACTAAATCTGTTTGTGAGAATAAAATATCACCTATATGGCCGATTCCAGCTTTCCCTTTATTTACACTATTGTGGATCCAGAATACAGCTAAATAGCCAATAGCAGCGAACACTTCTCCAAAGACAATTAATAGTCTTCGTTTTTTGAATCTATCAGATATTCGCCCCCAAATAGCTGATTGAGCTATTATATTTGCAACCATTGGTAGAGTGGCAAACAGTGTCATTTCTGTATTTGAGACACCTAGAAATTCCTTCAGGTAAATGCTAAGAAAAAAGTAAAAAATACCTCTTCTGAACATAGCCATAATCTGAAAAATAGAAAGACTAGCGAAGTGTTTCTTCTTCATTGTCGTACCTCTAATTTAGTAATGAAATTTGCGTAAATGGTTTTTTGTTTTCAGTTTCAAAAAAAATGGAAACGGGATATTAAGGTTGTGATTTATTCATTTTATTGAGAAAATTAAAAAATGTTTTATTCTTAGCTCCTTTCTTTTATCTTCTTTCCCATTTCCCAAGCTTTTCCTAAATGCTTTCCTACTGACCAAAAGTTATTATCTGGCATTGTTAATGTGAATGGATTTAGTTTTTTAATATCTGGTTTTTCATTGGTTAAATATTTCTCTTCACTATAAACAGCTACAATGTCTCCTAGAAATATTTGATTTGTTGGAAGATTCACTACATCCCGCAAACTGCATTCAATATTAAGAGGACACTTCTTAATCATTGGTGTGTTCAATTCACCATAAAACAAATCAAAAAAATCTGATTTGTCAATTTTTTTTCCAGATACAAGCCCTAAATAGTCTGTTTCCTCAATCATTTCTACATTTGGAATGTTCACACTAAACGCTTTACCTTCTATAATCCCTTTATTCGTAAAATGATTCTTATTTATAGCTATTGCGATAATAGGTGGCTGATAATTAACTCTAGTTACCCAACCAACTGCCATGAAATTAGGTTTTTTATCAACATGTGTTCCTACTAAAGTCATGGGCATTGGATAGGTGAAACCTTTATTTCCAATATTAATTTTAGTCATAATAATCCACAAATATGTATCCTTGAACTAGTTTAAATAATTTTATTGGGATTTAAAGAAGAGAATTCTGAAGATTGAAAAATCTTTTAAATGTTCTGAGCTTAAATTATTTGAGGACAATGTTAGGTGAATATGAAACAATTAAATAGCGGTTTTTTAATATCACTACTGTTAAGAAGAAAAATAGTCCTCTTGAGCAAAATGAATAATATTTTACAGGTGATAATATGGTCAATATAGAGTTACCCGATGGTAGTATACTAGAAATTTCAAAAGGAAAAACTGTATTAGATGCTGCAAAGCAAATTGGACCACGATTAGCTGAAGATGCTTTAGCAGGAAAAGTTGACGGAAATTTAGTTGATTTGTACTATGCAATAAACTCAGATGTTAAACTTGAGATACTAACAGGAAAATCAGAAGAATCATTACATGTTCTTAATCACAGTGCAGCTCATGTTATGGCAGGGGCAGTTGTTGACTTATTTCCAGATGCTAAACCAACTATTGGACCTAGTATCGATCCTGTAGGATTTTACTATGATTTCTTTGTGGAAAATCCATTTACTCAGGAGGATATAGATAAAATACAGAAGAGAGTCGAAGAAGTTATTCAGGAAAACTCTGAATTTGATAGAGAAGAAATGTCTCTTGCAGATGCAATAAAATACTATGAGAAAGTTGACAAAAACAAATTCAAAGTAGAAATTTTGAAAGAAACAGAAACTGATAATGTGTCATTCTATTCTCATGGAAAAGGTAACTTCAAAGATTTATGTCGAGGACCGCATGTTCCGTCTACTGGAAAAATAAAAGCAATAAAAATCCTTAATGCTTCTTCAGCTTTTTGGAGAGCTGATGCTGACAAAGAATCACTCCAAAGAGTTTATGGAGTAGCTTTTAGTACTGAAAAACAACTAAAAAAGCATCTGACTATGTTGGAAGAAGCGAAGAAGAGAGATCATAGGATAATTGGTCCTCAACTAGATTTGTTTGGTACTGCAGATGAATGGGGACCTGGAATGCCATTAATTTATCCTAAAGGTACTATTATTCTTGATGTGCTTAAAGAATTTTGGAAAAAAGAACATCGAAAAGCTGGATATGAATTAGTACAAACGCCTCATATCTTCAAGGAAAATGTGTGGGAAACTAGTGGTCACACTGAATACTTTTTGGAAAATATGTTTCCTGTGGATTTGAAAGGAGAACAATGGTATGTTAAACCAATGAACTGTCCTGGTCACATGATGATTTATAATCGACGTACATATTCGTATCGAGAACTACCTGTAAGATTTGGTGAGATGGGCACTGTTTACAGATACGAGCTTTCTGGAACATTACATGGTCTTTTCCGAATCAGAAGCATTACTCAGGATGATGCCCACATCTTCATGCTTCCTGACCAACTAGAGGATGAAATTGTAAGAGTCATAGAGTTAGTAGAACATTTTTACAAGACTTTTGATTTTCAAGAATGGGAATATTTTGTAAGTACTAAACCCGAAAAAGCAATAGGAACTGAAGAAGGCTGGAATCATGCAACTAATGCATTAATGAATGCAATGGATAGAGTAAATCTAACTTACAAAGTAAAGGAAGGTGAAGGTGCATTTTATGGACCTAAAATAGATGTGGATGTTAAAGATGCTTTAGGACGAAAATGGCAACTTGCTACCATACAAGTAGATTTCAATCTCCCTGATAGATTCGATATTAATTATATTGGTGAAGATAGTCAGAAACACAAGCCGTTTGTAATACATCGAACCATCTACGGTGCAATAGAAAGATTTCTTGCAATATTAGTAGAAAATTACGCAGGAAAAATGCCCGTTTGGTTAAGTCCAGTTCAAGTAATAATTATACCTATTATTGACAAACATGTTGATTATGCAAAACAAGTTGTTGAAGATTTACTCAAGGCTGATATCAGGGTAGAAGCAGACCTTTCTGGAGAAAGGATGGAATATAAAATTAGACAAGCTACTTTGAACAAAATTCCATTTATATTAAATGTGGGTGACAAAGAGGTTGAAGCTAAGACTATTGCTGTTAGGTCTCGTGGAAACAAAGTGGAATTTGGAGTGAAAATTCCAGAGTTCATAGAAAAAGTACAAAAGTTAATTGAAGCCTATGAATGATTTTTAGGTAAATCATTCTTCTTTTTTTATATACCTTACAAAATAAGATAAAATTGGGAACTAATTCCCGTTTTGAAGTTTTTCAGATTCTTCTTCAATGTGTGCGATCTTTATGCCAAGACTATCCATGAGTTGAAAGCACCAACCAAGCCAGACATTAACAAAACCTTTTGCTCCTGCATCTACTACGCCTGCTTCTTTTAAGACAGGTAATAGGTTTGGAGTGTTTTCTAGAGATTTAACTGCAGTTAAATAGGTTTCAGTAATCATCTCAGTCCAATCTCCACCGTTTTCTGCAATGGATTTTGCAATGTTAGCAGTATCCCTTATAACAGTAAGAATAGTTCCTTCAGTAGGGTGAAGAACAGCTTCATAGGCCCAGTCACTCCCTTCTTCTAGAGCTTTTGCAAATACTTGTAAATCTACTGAATCATGTTCTTCAATTTCAGAACTGAAACCTTGGAAGAATTGAGAAATAATTACGCCAGAATTACCTTTGGCTCCTAAGAAACTACCTTTTGTAATGAGTTGTGCAGCTTCTTGGATAGATGTTGGATCAACTTCATCAAATTGCTCAACAACAGTCCTTATTGTTAAAAATAAATTTACTCCTGTATCTCCATCAGGAATTGGAAAAACATTAATAGCGTTTATTTCTTCTTTTGTTTGCTCAAGATTATGAGCGGCAGTAATCATCATTTTTTTGAGGGTTATGCCATCGATTTCAGTATTTGGTATCATCATTTTTTAGCCCCACTTAGCTAAGTTTTTTACCTACCGCAGTTCTATGTGCGTGAAGGAGTATTTAATACTTCCTTGCTTCTATGAGCATAGAATATTGTGATTATGTAATTGTATTTACACTCGTTTGTAAATCCTTTTCATACTTTTAAAAACCTATCCTTTGGGCTATATTATATGGCCATGAAACATTAGAATTCTTGAGAAATAGGAGAAAATAAGAAAAATAAGAAATGAATAATTTTGCATCAATCTAGTAGTAAAGCTGGTTTCATAGGTCTTGCTTTGGAAGCTTTGTTCTGAGGATCATAAATCTTTTTATCATCAGCCATTTGAATTAGAATTTCAGCATTGTTAAACCTTTTACTAATATATTCTTTATATCCTTGAATAGCTTTTTTCTGGTCTTCAGGTGCTAGCATTTCTATTCTGAATATGGTGGGATCTTTTAACATTTGCTTAGCTTCGTTTGCTATTTCATTTATATACTTGTTAAGCTTGCTATTCTCCTTTGCAGATGACATAATTCTTCCGATTTGTACTGCTTCGTCTTTGAACAAATCTCTTGCTAAATCATATAACTCATTCTTCCATTCTGCATTAATATAGATATGAATTCTATTTGTTTTTGTTTTTACTAGTTTCACAATTTGATCAATATCTTCTAGCAAATTGGTCATGAATTTTGCTTGTAGAGCGTAAAGAGAATCTTCTTTATCAATTGTGATTTCTGGCATTCGTTTCAATGAGATATAATCTTTATAACCCATTCTCTCATTCAATTCTTCACAAATATGAGGTATAACCGGTGCCATTATAACAACTATCATTTCAATTACCTCTCTAAGGACTGCTGCTTTTTCTTTTTCAGATATATTGGCAGCTAATTTATGATATTCATCTAGAATTCTTATATTTGCATAATAACCATCAAGGATATAGTCTCTTGCATTAAATTTCTCGATTTCTTTTAATGCTCTCTTTAAATTAGTTTTTACTGAAGAAAGCAGTACTTTTGACGGAAATGAGTATTCAATACTTTTACCTCTCACTAAATCTACTACACTTAAAGCATACTCCCAGAATTTTCTTAATCGTTGTTGAGCAAATTTCACTTCTGTATCCTTCCATTCCAAAACTGTCTCTGGTGTAGCAATTGAAGCTAGATGTAATCTTGTCAAGTCAACACTGAATTCACTTGGAACTTTTGCTATTGGAATAACGTTTCCTTTACTTTTACTCATTGCTTCGCCAAAGCGACTTAACATATCATTTAATGAGAAAGCAGGCAACCAATATTTTTCAGGAAAGATAGCTACATGATGAAAGATTGCAAATGATAAATGATTTGAAATATGATGAATTGCCGTATGACGTAGGTCATTTGGGTACCAATATTCAAATTCCTCTTTCATTTTATTAATAATCTCTTCTGAAACATTAGTATTTTTACTTACTTCTTTGATACTTCCGTTACCTAGGAATATATACTCAAAGAACTCGGGTTTCAGTTGACTAGGTTGAATGTTATTTTGCCGTATTTGTCGAACGATGGTATAGAATGACATGTAAATAACAGAATCACTTAATGATTCTATTATCCATCCTTCTCCTTTTGTAAATGGAAATTCTGTTCCTAAACCTCTTCTTCGTACACAAGGTCTTTTGTCTAACCAATGGAAGGTATTTTCGAAACTTTGTCGATATTTCTCAGGGATTATAGTCATTTTATCTAGTGCTTTGAATGCATTCTTCTTCCAATCTTCATTTCCATAGTGTAGGAAGTATTGATCCTGGATAATTGCAGCAATTATTTGTCCTCCACATCTACATATGGCCTTGGTTGATGTCTCATAAATGGGCGCTGCTAAGTTAATATCAAATAGAGTGTCTGCAACTCTATCTTTAGCAGCTTCGACTTTCAGTCCTTTGTATTCCCCAGTGTTTTCTTTCATAATTCCGGAGTAGAATTCATCTCTGTAAATTGCATGAGTAGCTTTCTCTAATTCAATAGTGTCATTTTGTGATTTTACTCCAAGTTTTTGGCATATTTCAACTGCAGGAAACTCTCCATAACCCTTTACTTCAATCAGAGAGATTGGTTCAATTTGTTTCAATTGATCAGAATCCAGTTTATATTTTTCTATTGTTTTCTCGTCTTTCTGTAAGTCTGCTAAGGCAGCATAATCATAAGGAGCATGTCCTGGAACACTATATACTACACCTGTTGCATGATCAGTATCAACAAAAGTTGCTGGATAAATTGGAATTTTTTGCTCAGTTATTGGAACTTCAACATTCTTGTTTAATAGCTCATTGCCTTTTAGTTCTCTAATAACCTTGATTTCATGATTTTGTTCCATTAACTTCATAGTTGCTTCTTTGGAAATAATCCATTTTTCATCATCTATTGAAATTTCTTCATAAGCAGCATCAGGATGGATCCATAGATTGGTTGCACCAAAAATTGTTTCAGGTCTTAGAGTAGCTGCAACTAAGAAGACATTAGAATCAAGCCCGAATTTAATACCCACAAATTCGGTTACTTCTACTTTTATCTCATCTCCAGCCTGAATATCATCCTCGCCAACAGCATTTTTATCGTTGACACACCATAAGATGGGATAATTACCTTGTGTGATTAGGTTTTTCTTTTTCAACTTAATATATTGCCATTCTATAAATTTATTATAATCAGGATCTCCAGTTGAGAATTGTCTTGTAGTATCAAGAGAATATCCCATTCTTAGGAAATCTTGGATAATTTTTTCAGCAAAATAGCTTGCCACATTCTCTGGTTCTCCAAACGAAGATATTACTTCATCTACTCTTTCTTTACTTTCCTCATATATTGAAACATAATCACGGTATCTGTCCCATTCCTGTTCATCATTATTTTTTATTTTCCATGATACTGCGAGAACAGGAGTTCCAGTTATATGAAAACCCATAGGCCATAATACATTAAATCCTTGTTGTCTTTTGAATCTAGCAAAAATGTCACCTAATCCATAAGTACGAGCATGACCTATATGAAGAGGGGCGGTTGCATAAGGATAAGAAACTGTTAGAAACCATTTTGGTTTTGAACTATCTACATTTCCAATAAATATCCGGTCATCTTGCCATTTTTTTTGCCACTTTTTTTCAATTTCACGTATCTCTTCTAGGAATGTTTTCAATAATGTCACCTTTTGTTGTGATTATTCGAATCTTTCTGGAACAACGGGTATATCTTTCTTCTTCCAAAATCAGACTTTGATTATTAAAAGCGTTATCTTTAGACATAATTAAACTGTTAAAGAAACGAAAAACCTGGAAACAACTAAAACAGATATTCTTTCTATTCTTTAAGAAGAACACGATACCCCATTTTGGTTTCCTCAATATAACAAAATATATTTCACTTATTAAGCTTTTGAAGAAGAAACAGATATCAATCAATATGCTTTGAGATTATTGGTTTGAACGCTAAATATTTCTCCACCAACGCAGATATTTCATTTTCCGACATATTCGGTGATAAATCTGCAAGAAGATGTCTTATTGCTTGGCGTAAATAGCTTGTAGGAACTCTACTGCACAAGAAACAAACAAACGTTCCTTCGGTTTCAATCATTAATGAAGAATCGCCTAAATCAATTTCTTTTGGATAAACTTCCTTTCCTATTAGTTCTCCGGCAAATTCAGAAAAAGCTGTAGTTACACTTAGAATAATATGCCCTTTTACATTTAGTTTTTTCTTTGCTGAAGCTGAATAGATTGAAAATCCTGCTTTATCAAAGATATATATTGAATGAATTTCAGTAGAATAATAAAATGCTTCAATTCCTCCCATGTAAATAGAAATTCCTATAACCAGGGCTCCCACCGCAACAGAAACCCATTCCATATGCAGCATCATTATTTCACCTGTCACGGCATAGATGATTTTTCTAGCAGCAAATAAAAGGGCGCTTATGAAGTATGCTATTACAACTCCAACCATCATAATCTCTACAACTTTTTGATATTTCTTTTCCACGAAACCTCTTTGTTTAATTAGATGTGTGAGAAAAACTATTCCTGCAAAAATAGCCAATCCTGTATCAAATATTACCCATGTTATACTTGTTTGTGCAATATAAAAATCATAATTACTTCCTTTAACAGGCAAGAGAGCTAAAGTATAATCTCCAGAAATTGTTAAACCAACTACACCTCCAAAGAGGAAAAGAGCAAACGCTAGAACTATGGGATTGTAAATTTGTCTGGGACTTAATGATACAACAAAGAGAATAGTAGCTAACATTGCAACCATACTAATTATTGTTGAAAACTTGGATGCAAATAAAGCATCAGATTCTATAGCTCTTTGACTTAGGTAAACAACAAAAATACCGCTAATTATCCACCCCATAATACACAAAATCATTGACAGAAAATAATACACTGAGAAAGATGATGTTCGTATCTGTTTTCCAATCACAAGAATTGTTCCAAGGAGTAGAAAGAAAATGGACACAATTCCAATCCCATAAGAAATCCAGACCATGAGCAGTAAGCATTTTAGAGTTTTATATAGTTTTGGCTTTTTTTTGCTCTAAAACTCTCCTACTAAATTACAAAATCCTCTTTGTCAACATTTCTATTTTCTAATCCCAATCTAGATACTTTAAATTTAGTTCCCCCATAGAGTTCTGCATGTTCCTGGTTGTTATAAAGAGCAGCAGCTATTCTTCCAATTGCATCTGCTTTCATGATTCCACTTCCAGAACCTGAAGATACGATTTGTAATCCCTTGATTCCCTTAGCTTTGAAAACAACTGGATTTTTGTCAATTGTATTCATTGCATAATATCCTGCCCAAGAATTTGTTAACTGAAGATCTTTTAAAACAGGAAGATACTCCGCTAAGATAAGGTATCTATCAAATTCATAATCTCTATCATTTGCTTGTGTATTGTTTAAAGGATTATCCTCTACAGTCATTTCATCTGGTTTAGTTATGATATATGGTTTTCCAATTAATGATCCCCCCCCAATCCAGATACTATTATTGTATTTTACAGGTTTTAAATGAATTCCATGTATTGGAAAAATGAGAAATGGAATCGTTTTCTCATCATTAAAATACTCATTATCGAGTATATCTGCAAGTCGAGGATGTTGTACTCTGAAAATATACTTCTTTATGGGCATGGTATGGCTATCTATTCCAATCGGTAATAGAAGTTCATTAGCCCAAGCTCCAGTTGCAATAATGAAAATATTTGATTTGATTGTGCTTCCATTATCTGTTAGTGCACCTCCAAGTCTTTTTTCTTGCCATCCAACCGGTTCTCCTGGAATACCAAGTTTCTCTCCATCTGGCTCTAAAACAAGTTTTGTAACTGTGGTATTGTAGAAAGTTTCTCCACCTAGTTTTTTAAATTCAGTTTCATAGAAATCTCTTGTAATTTTATCTGCATCTAATTCTCCACAGTCGTATCCAAGAAGGCCAAAATCAATATTTCTCAAATTGAGCATCTGAGATTCTTCATTTCCATCAAAATCAGTTACAAGTTCAGGTATTTTTCGTTTTATGTCTTCTTTTTCTAATATCTCTACGCGAACTTTGTTGTTTAACATAGTTTCAATTGCTTTTTTGTTTCCTTCAAATTGCTCTCTATCCATTAACCAGAGATAAGTAATATCTCTTAGAGATAAATCTATGCCTAAATCATTCTGAACATGTCTATAGAAATCTCTAGTAGTACTACTAAGTTGTAGATTCACTTCCGAGGAGAAAGTATCGCGATACATAGCAGCTGATTGAGCTGTATTTCCAGCTCCTGCTTGAGCTGCTTTATCTATAACTAACACTGCTAGATTTTCATTTTCTTTCTTTATATGGTAAGCTGTTGCTATGCCAAATAATCCTGCTCCAATTACTACCACATCATATTGTTTTTCACTCATCATCTTACCTCTTGAGAAAAAAATTCCATTAATTCAGATATATTGAACAAGTACTCTTTAAAAATTTTATACCTATAATATAGAATTTTATAGTCAAAACAACGAATTTTTAAGTTCAACAATTGTTTACACTTGAAGCTTGTGATGTCATGCATTTGAATGTGAAAACAGAAGAAGATAAAAAAATCGAAGAAACACTACTGAAGATTAAACACAAAATTGCTGTTTTGAGTGGGAAAGGCGGAACTGGTAAAACAACAATTGCTGTGAATCTGGCACAAACTCTTTCAGACATGGGATATAATGTAGGTGTACTGGATGCTGATATAACAGGTCCCAATGTACCGTTAATGTTTGGTGTAGAAGATCTGCAAATGTCCACTAAAGACGATAAAATTATTCCTGTAAATGCAGAGAAGATAAAGATTGTTTCAATTGAGTTCTTACTTCAAGATAAAACAAAAGCTGTAATTTGGAGGGGGCCAATGAAAATTAAAGCACTTAAACAGCTCCTTGCAGATGTAGATTGGGGTGAATTAGATTTTCTTATCGTGGATTTACCTCCTGGAAGTAGTGACGAGCCGTTAAGCATAGTTCAAACAATCAAAGATCTAGATGGTATGATCATTGTCACTACACCTCAAGACGTTTCACTACTTGATGTAACCAAATCGATAAATTTTGCACAAGAAACAAAAGTTTCAATATTAGGAATTATCGAAAATATGTCTGGTTTTGTGTGTCCTCATTGTGATGAGATTACTTACATTTTCAAAAAAGATGGTGGAAAAAACAAGGCTGAACAACTTAACTTGGATTTTCTCGGAACTATTCCTCTAATCTCTCAAATTTGTGAAGCTGGAGATTCAGGAAGACCAGCGGTTAGAGTGAATGATAAAGTAAAAGATATTTTTTCTAAAGTAGTTGAAAAAATACTTTCTAAACTTGGAGAAGAGTAGGTTAAATCTGATGTAAAAGTTTTTTTTTCAAACTTGAATTGGCAAAAAACTTTCGCAATGTTTTTCTACTCAAAAGTGTATATTTTCCTTTGATTAACATGATTAATCTTAAAAAGAAAAGAATAGTTCTATTTTATATTATCACTTCACTTATTCTTTCATTAGCATTCATTTCCATAAATTCACTAGCTTATGATTTGAATGAAACTGAAACATTTACTTTAAATGAATACGATAATGTAGGATATGGAGTTCTTGATGGTAATCGTCTAAGAGAAAACCAACTATTAGAAACCCAATATGCTACAGATGTGAGATATGTAAAAGAAACTATTGGCTCAACAACACATTCTATGGCTAATGATTCATCTGTATTTAGAACAAATTTGGCTTCTACATACTATGATGATAACATTAGATACGACATAGAACAATCAACTTGGAGATATAATCCAATTTATATCCAGGCTTTCAATAATACTGGCATAGGTCCTAATTTGAGTTTTACAACAGGTGTAAACAATCAAGGAACACTCACATTAGGTTCAGAAACTGCTGTTGAAATGGAAGCGGATACATATTATGTTTTCAAAGTTCGTTTACAAGCTGGAGAGATGTATGATCTAAATATGAAATCAATTAGTAGTGTTTCATATTATATTTACTTCAATGATTATCTATCTAGATCTGGCAGTGTAAATGGAGAAACTCGAAATATACAACCACTAGCTGCTAGAGGTTCTGGAGATTACTACATATATCTGTTTTCTAACAATGATAACTATGTTGTTTTCGATCCGATAAAAATAGATGTGTCATCAATATCTGCTGGCGACTTTGTAGCAGGAGATTTTGTTAATGAACCTAATAACATCTGGGATGAAGAAAGACAAGTTTTTGTAGATAATGATAATTCAGAGCAAGTCGAAGCTTACTTTGTCACAATTCCAAAAGGAGCACATGAATTCAAATACATTCGATTTGATGGCGGTATTAGCACAAATGCATATCTGGTTATCCCTAGTTTGTATTATGAAACAGGTACGCAACCTCAATATCTTACTTTCCTAATTGGATCCTCAGCTGACGATAAATTCGTGTTCAGCTTTGAATATGATACAAAAGTTCTTGTTTATATCACAGCAGAAAGAGACAACAATGACTACGTCGAATTTGATTACATATTCGCTGTTGATGAATTAGATTGTCCAACACTGAAATCCGGAGATATCTATGAATATGAAGATAATTTCTTATGTTTTGGAATAGACGTTAAAGAAACTCAACTTGCCTATTTCAATATCTCAGCAGGTTCTGCAATGGTTTGGTATGTTGATTATAAGGATAAGAATTTAGCATTTGGAAGTTATTACACGCTCGGTACCAATACACTTACTGCAGCAAAGCTTCTACTTCAACCTGGTTATTATTACTTCTTTAACCCGACTGAAGGCGTTTATGATTTTGATATTGAGTATAATGAAGTATTAGTAGAAGAATTCACAAATTCATTTGATTTTGAACTCAGTCAACGAGATGGTGATTCATCAAATTATAAGCTTTTCAAAATTGTAAATGCAGATTTTGGTTATCATAACTACAACCTCAGCCTATTTCCTGAGCTAAACCGTACCGTAGAATTTGGTTATTCCACTTATCTAGAAAACAACCACCAAGTTTTTTGGGGTACAACTGATTTTGTTGGTTATCAACAAGTGGCTGGTATAAATCAAGGATACCCAGTTAACGATACGCAGGTTCTAAATTTCCTTTCAACAGGAGAATCCACTACTCGTTATGTCCTCTTTGAAATATATGACATTTACAATAATACAGGATACTCTTGGCCAAATGCTGGAGATGCTTTAGTCAACTCTACTGATATAACTCTTAGATTTACAACAGATACTGGAAACCCAGAAGCATTTAATGACGTGAATCTCAACTTAATAGAAGCTGTTTTGAATGAGACTGGCGCTTATTTTACAAGCGCGAATTTTGATACAAATGTTAGTGATATCGACACATATCTGATTCATGCAACAGTTCCTGAACATACTTGGTATAAGGTTGAAATTGTAATTATTAATGGACTCAGAGATGAAAATATCTACAATTTACAGAATCCTGATGGTTACTTCCCAGGTTACTTCTATAGAGATGCTGTTTGGAACAAATATTACAACTTAGATACTTTCACTCCGACACACTATATTAGCTATGATGCTAACGTCTCACGTGCAACTTTTGACATTGAATTTGGTGTATTTGATTCTAATCTAATTTTCATGTTTAGTGTTGACCACACTGCGCTAAATGGTTCAATTGAATTCAAATTCATACCTTACGACTGTACTCCTATTTCTTCAATAGCATTAGTAATTGTGAAAGGATTAGGCTTAGCTGGAATAATTGCTCTCGCAGCGATTGGAGGGGTTGCTGGTTTTGGTATACTCGTTTTTGTTGTATTTAGAGTAGTTATTCCCAAAATAAAGTCTAAAACTCCTGCAAGTCCACCAAGTCAATACTAATCTTTTTTCTCTTTTTCCTTTTTTTAAAACTGCATAATCTTCAGACAATTTTTGTTCTAATAAGGTAAAAGAAATCCGTCAAATCAACATTTCCTCCAGATATAATTATTCCCACCCTTTGATTTTCAAGATTGATTTTTTCTGATAAAACTCCAGCTAAGGAAACTGCACCGGATGGTTCTACAACAAGTTTCATTCTTGACCATAGAAACTCCATCGCATTAACAATCTCCTCTTCAGAAACTGTAATAATGTCATCAACATGTTCTAGAATAATCTTGAATGTATTAGTTCCAAGTGAAACTCGTAAACCATCAGCAATCGTATTTGGATTTACCACCGGGTAAAATTTTTTATCTTTAAATGATCTATATGCATCATCTGCATTCCTTGGTTCAACCCCAATCACTTTTGTATTTACACATGAACCTTTTGTAGCTATAGCGGTTCCAGATAATAAACCTCCTCCTCCACATGGAGTAAAAATAAAGTCTAATTCACCTATTTCTTTGATTAATTCATATGAAGCTGTTCCTTGTCCATGAATAACATCTAGGTTATTACTAGGATGAATCAAGGTATATCCGTATTTATTAATTAATGCTTGAGTTGTTTCCTCCCTATCTTCTGGTTTGGTTCCACAAAAAACCACTTTGGCACCATAATCTTTTGTTGCTGCAATTTTAATTTTTGAAGCATTCTCTGGCATAACAATAACTGCTTTTACCCCCACCATTTTAGCAGCTAGAGATAATGCTTGAGCATGATTCCCAGAAGAATGAGTAATAACTCCTTTGGTTTTTAATTTTGGGGATAAGCTAGAAATGGCATTGAACGCTCCTCTAAACTTAAATGAGCCTGTTCTTTGAAAACTTTCCATTTTCAAGAAACAGTTAGCTTTTACTATTTGATCTAACTTGGAAGATGTCATAATTGGGGTTTTATTAATTGTGTTCTTGATTCGACTATAGGCTCCCTCTATCTTTTCTAACATTTATATCACTTGCATATCCTGAAATTTCTAGGATTTGTTTCACTCTAATGCCTACTTTTTCCTGTGAAGTTGAGAGACTTTAGTTTAATCGCAGGACATTTTAGGGTAACTCCTGTTTCCATTTTGCTACTAATTAGTGGAATATTTTCTAAACAAGATGTGAGCTTATCTGTAAACCTGAAGTTCTTGGCTGCTGAAACAACCTCTCCATTTTCAATATACAGGATACCATCTCTTGTTAGACCTGTAATTGCACCTAATTTTCGATTAACGAAATTTGTATAATGCAACCTATTGATAAAGAAACCTTGTTTGGTTTCCTCAATCATCTCAGGAATAGATGAATCTCCTGGATAAAGCGTTAAATTGATTGGCATCACCATACCAAATATATAATCACTGAAAGGAATTACTTGATGACCAGTACTTAACCTTTTATCGTTTAAGTATCTTGATGCGATAAAATTATTGTATACAATTGATTTAGGAATACCTTCTTCAACCAGAAAAAGTGGCTTTTTTCTTACACCTTCTCCATCAATTGGTGAGGCTAGAAGAGTTTCAGAATTTAAGGGATCATCATGAAGTGTTAATTTTGAATCAAATATTTGAGCACCTATTTGATCGGTTACAAAACTTTGGGATTCATGATATCCTAAACCATTAAAGCCAAAGGACAAGAATCTCACCAAAGTACTTGTTGCAGCTGGTGAAAGAATAACCTCATATTCTCCAAGTGGGTAATCTTTAGCAGAGCAAGTACTTATAGATAATTCTGTCGCTTTTCGGGATAGTTCTGCAGGTTTTAGTAAAGATGGGTCTCTTTCAAATTGCTCTTCTTTTGCATATCCCTTGCTTTCCTTTTCAGTTAATGAATTAATGATTAAACCATTATATGTGATCTGATGGGAGATATCTATGCCATTAGAATTTAAAATCCTATATCGAAGATCAGTAATTGAAATAGCTCCTGCTAATTTAGCACCTTTATCTACAGCTTCAGCTTCACCAATCGCTGTTTCGACGATATCAGCACGCTGATATTCATCTAGTAAGCTTCCAGTAGCATTTATTGAAGGTATCACTCCTTCTGTATCTTCAGAAAAACCTTGGAAAAAAGGAATTTCAGGAATAAACGAGAGCATTGATTCTAGTTTAGAAACAGCCGAATCTATAGCTGTTTTAGTTAGAGATGTTAAAGATAATGTACATATCTTCTTTCCTTTTGATGCCTTGAAGAGGAAACGGCATGTGTGATCTGATACATTTTGATGGATTGTAGAATTTGCAAATCTAGTAAGTGCATGTAATCTATCAACGCAACTTATTTCATATGAATCAAATGAACTCGATTCAAAGGCTTTTACAGCATAATCA
>JAUWJS010000157.1 GCA_030607575.1 Candidatus Heimdallarchaeota archaeon
ATTATAGGTAATTTGGAGCACCAAAAGAAGCCATTCATACTAGTTCCAAATAAGATTGATTTACCTGAAGTGGACATTCGAGAAGTTAAAGATGCGTTCAGCGAGTATCATGTTATCCCCGTATCTGCATTACAGGGTTATGGTATAGAACAATTATATGATAAAATAGCCGAATTGGCTAGGAAGGTAAGGTGAAGAGAATGAAGTATAGAGTAGATTTTATACCTTTTTCTGAGACTGATGATCTTTCATCTGAAGAGAAAACCAGTTACATCTTATCCAAAGTAATGAGGAACAGCATATTGGTTCTCGAAGATGGACTCTCTCACAGTGAAGAGCTTAATCTTATTGAAAGAACTATGAGTAAAATTGATTACGGAAACTTTGTAGGTATCAAGATGTTCTCATTTGAGAGCGGAGAAGAATTTAAATGGACAAAACTTTTTGGTAAAGGAACCAAGAACAAAGGATTTACTGTAGTAGCACCAAATGAAGCAGTGTCAGTAATTAAAGATAAAAGAGGTATCTTATCCATAAGAATAAGTGGATAGATGCTTAACTTTAATCTGCTAAATTTGCTAAAACTTCCTCAAATGTTTTCTCAATGGAAACATCTGTGGAGACAACTCTAACAAGATCTTTACCATATAGTTGCATCATGTCGGTCAAAATAATTTCCATTATTTCTGCTTCGATGTTCTCATCAATCTTTGATTCACTATAACCCCGTGCAACTAGTCTCTGTCGAAGGTTACGAATCGAGCAACGAAAAACGATACACTTTGATACCAACAAGGGAGGGAGTCGCGATACATGTCCATCAAGAACAAGTGGGAGGGCTGAAGTATTGCTCTCTATTAACAGAGTTAAAACTGCATTTAATTTGTCATCAGCTACTACGAAACTATCTCGTTTTTTATCATAAAAATCAAAAAGCTCTTCATCTTTGACAAGTTTCCCAATATTTGTTACTGTGTAACCTTTATTTTCTAAAAGATCAGCAATCGTGGTCTTACCTGTTCCAGGTGTTCCTGTCAGAATATAAGCTTGTTTCATTGTAATATTGTTTATCAATATGATTAAAAGCATTTACAAAAGAAAGAAGACAATGTAGAAGGTTCTGATTTTTCTGAAATTTCGGAAGATTTATAAATATCCGCATATTCATATATTCTGAGAACAATGAATACAGAAAAGAAAACAGAACCTTGTTGCCCAGATAGTACAGAAGATTTAGGATGCTGTCATATTGAAGGAGTTGTTCATGTGGATAGTAGAGGGCAAATAGTTCTACCCAAAGGTTTGCGAGACAAAATGAAAATTAGTGAGGGAGACAGGTTGATTGTTATCAGTATGCGTGAAAAAGGGGTATTATCCAGTATTTCTCTCATGAAAGCTGACAAAATAGATGGTATGGTCAAAGTCGCCCTTAAACCCATAATGGAGGGGCTATCAGAAGATTAATCTCACCGACAAGGAAGTAATGAAAATGGACGAAGAAAAATATGAAGAAACTTCAAACGAGAATTGTTGTGAAGAAAGCAAAGAGAAAAGCTCTGAACAAGAGAAAAAGAAACAAACCTGTTGTTGAACAGGGATTACAAAAAAAAGGATGATTTAAATGAAATCTAAAGAAGTAAAAAAAAGTGTAAGAGATAGTTATGCAAAAGTAGCTAGAAGAGGTTCTTCTTGCTGCGGAGATAGTTCGAATTCAACAGATGTAAGCAAAACAATCGGGTATTCTCAAGAAGAACTGCTATCAATCCCAGATGCATCTAATATGGGATTAGGTTGTGGAAACCCAACAGCTATTGCTTCGCTCAAGGAAGGTGAAGTTGTACTTGATCTTGGAGCAGGTGGAGGTCTTGACTGTTTTCTTGCATCCCAAAAAGTAGGTCCAACTGGAAAGGTAATTGGTGTTGATATGACGCCTGATATGATTGATTTAGCACGTGATAATGCAGAAAAAAACAACTTTACAAACGTTGAATTCAGACTTGGGGAAATCGAAAATCTTCCAGTTGCTGATAATTCTGTTGATATAATAATTTCAAATTGCGTTATTAATCTATCACCTGAAAAACAACGTGTATATGATGAAGCATTTCGTGTTCTTAAACCAGGAGGAAGAATCGCAATATCAGATATCGTTCTTCTTAAACCGCTTCCTGAAGCAATTCGAGATAACAAAAAGCTTCTAGCTGCATGTGTATCTGGTGCTGAATTGAAGGACAAATATTTAGAAATGATTGAAAATGCAGGTTTTGAAGATATCCAAGTCATGCAAAAAGGAAATGCCCTCACACAAGAAGTAGAAGGAGAGAAGAAAGGCGGGGAACCAGAAGCTAAACTTATTGTTGATGGAGTAGAGTTAGAGTTGGAAGATTTCGATGCAGACATTGAAGATGTTAAGAATTTAGGAAAATCGATTCAAAGCATAACGGTTACAGCATTTAAAAACTGATAAATTGTATAGGGTAAGTTCATACTTACCCTTTTTTATTTTAATATTTCTTCAGAAAGCTTCTTTTTACCTCTCAGAGCTTTCCATATTTTCATTTTTTTTGCTTCACCTGTTCTGATTTTTCTAATGTTGTTCGTTTGTCTGCTAATCATAATAATTGCTACACTGAAGAGAATAATAGCTACTGCCAAATTATAGGGTGCCCAAGGCATTACTACTGGGAAGAACAATGCAATGACTCCAACTAATGCAGTAGTAACAATATAGGTAATCGAAGAGTAACCTACAATAGTTATGACAATAGGCCACAAAATAATCCAAAATGCAATCATTATTGGATTAGCATATAACATTGATGCAAGAACTACAGTAATTCCTCTTCCTGCGTGGCCAGGGAGAAGATATATTGACCAATTATGTCCAAAAATAGCTGCTACTCCAGCAACGGTAAGACTAAATCCGAGTGCTGTATCTGGGAAGAAATCTGTAAGAGGTATGTTATATTGTGAAAAATTTTGGAAGTACAAGATATTTGATAGATAAAATGGTAAAGCTACAGCTGTTACTGATCTAGCAACATCTAGAAAACCTGCAAACAATGCCCAATTTCTAGATTTTGTAGCTCTATATACATTTCTCCCACCAACGTTACCTGAACCAATTTTTCTTAAATCTTCTCCAGTCTTAATCTTAGTAATTATCCAACTAAAAGGAATAGAACCTATTAAGTAAGAACTCAAAAAAACTAGAATATAAACTACAGAGATGTGCATAGCTTTGAAAACGTATTAGCTAGAATAAAAGATTTATGCGTAAGCAAATTTTTATATATCTTAGCTACTCTTAAACCAATGAATAACGATATCTCTCCAAATATCTTCCGAGCTTATGATATACGAGGAATTTACAATAAGGATATCTCTCCACCTTTAATGTATAAAATAGGTTTAGCCTTTGGGACATATGTTAAAAATGCGCTAAAAGGAGAAGAAGTTGTTGTGGGCAATGAAATTAGACAGTCTAGTATTCCATTAGTTTATTCTTTTATTTCTGGAGTAACAGCAACGGGAATTGATGTAGTTTACGTAGGTACAACGGCATTCGGGCAAACTCTTTATGCAGGGTGGTTTTTAGAAAAAACAGCAACAGCGTTTGTAACAGCGAGCCATCTTCCACCTGAATGGAATGGTATAAAATTCTATCATTCAGACGGTGTTGGTTTTTCAGAAAAGGAATTAATGAAGATTAGAGATATAACTATAGATCAAAAATATTCCTTGGTGGAATGGGGAGAAATTGGAAGTTCAATTTCCTATGAGATTAAGGATAAATATGAAGAGTTTTTCAAACAAAAATTCAATTTTACAGAAACAATGAAAGTTGCACTAGATTGCGGTGGTGGTAGCACCACATTATCAGCCCCAATAATTTTTTCATCCTTGGGAATTGAGATTACAAAAATTTATTGTGATACTGATCCTACTTTCTCAGGAAGACCATCTGATCCAAAACCAAAAAATCTAACTGAATTGGTTAAAGCAGTTACAAAGAATGGATGTAATTTTGGAGTAGCATTTGATGGAGATGGAGATAGAGCTGTAATCGTAGATGATTTGGGAAGAATTCTCTCTGCAGATCAAACAGGAATAATTATCGGTCAGTATGGCTTATCTAAGAAAGAAGGAACGATTATTGTAAACGTAGAATGTTCAAAATCTGTAGCTGAACAACTTGAACCCTTAGGTTATCGAGTGAAACAGATTCCTGTTGGACACACCTTTTTGACAATCGAAGCAAAAAACGAAAAATCTCCCTTGGGTGTTGAATCTAGTGGCCATATTATTTTACCTGAATATTTCCTCTTTGATGATGCACTTGTTACGCCCCTTAAGATTGCAGAAATACTTAATAAAGAAAAGATAAGATTGTCAACTTTAGTGGATAAAATCCCAACGTATCCCCTAAGAAAAGAAGAAATTCAATGCGACGATGATATCAAATTTGCTGCAGTTAATCTACTAAAGAAGAAATTACAATCAAAATATGAGGATATTAATACCATGGATGGCATTAGAATCAATTTGAAAGAAGGTTGGGTTCTAATTAGGCCTTCTAACACTTCACCTGTAATTAGAATGACAATTGAAGCAGATAATGAGGAAGCAATAGATGAATTAGCAATTGAATTTAAAGGAAATCTTATGGAATCAATAATTGAGATTCAAACACTAAGGTGAAAGAATGATTCTCCCAGATTTAGAATTCTATTGTCCATATACAGACAATTGTTATGAATGCTGTTTAGAAACAGAAATGCCTCTAGGAGAAAGAGACATAACAAGAATTGAAAAATTAGGATTCCAAATTGATGAGTTTCTAGTAGAAAAGGAAGGGTTTATGGTTTTAAGAA
>JAUWJS010000097.1 GCA_030607575.1 Candidatus Heimdallarchaeota archaeon
AATTGTTCATTATTACCATGAAGTACAATAACTTGTTTTGGAAATCTGGAAAAATTCTCTGAAGTTAATTCGAGGATTTTTTGAAAACCTTCATCTGTTTCTGTTACAGTTGCAGCAACTTCATTTTTGCCTTCTTCATTAACAACTGTTATTGGTTTCTTTCTTAGTAGTGTTCCAAGAATATATTTTGTCACTGAGATTCTGCCTCCCCTACGCAAGTATTTCAGTGAAGGAAGAAGTATGTAAGTTTTGATGTTCTTAACATGTTCTCTTAGCTTTTTTGCTATTTCATCAGCATCTAAACCTTGTTCTTGTAGTTTCAAACCCTTCTCAATCAACAGTACCTCAGAATATGACGCATTTAATGCATCAACAAGATGAACCTTAACTTTGTCATTTTTCCTCTTAAGCATATTTACCCCCAAGCGTGCGCTGTTCATTGTTCCACTTAAGCCTGAACTTAGAGTTACCACTATTATTTCTTCTACTCCTTCTTTTGCTAGTTCCTCATAAATAGTGAAGAAATCATTAGGGGTCGGTTGAGCAGTTTTTGCGGAGAAATCACCAACTGTGTCATATTTGCTATAATAGGAATCAAGATCAAAACTTCTATCCTCCAAATGTACAACATCAGCTGCATCACTAAAAGTTACACTCAATGGAACAACTTTTACACCTATTTTTTCTGCATAATCAAGATCGATATCTGAACCACTATCTGTAACAAAACCTATTTTCATAGTTTTTCTATTCATTTCTTCGTTTATAAAAAATTCTCTGAAACAAGAGAATAGTAAAAATAATAATAAGAAGAATGGTGGCCGGACCATGATTTGAACACGGGATCTCCTGGTCCCAAACCAGGGGCCATACCAAGCTAGACCATCCGGCCAATAATTCTACACTATTTGCGTTTAACTCATCTAATTAAGCTTTTCGTTCTTGTTACACAAGCTTAATCAAACATTGCTCTGTTTGCCAACATTAACAAAATATCTTCAATTAACCAGTTGTTAACTTGTAACCAGAGTTTGTTTATCAGAAAATCTGCAACAACTTGATCGGGATTTGATGGTTTACTCATAACACTAGGAGGGAAAAATGTTCTGTCTCTGTCATGAGCACCAAAGTTGTGACTGATTTCGTGTTGAATAAGATTTTCAGCCCAATCTCCAACAATTGTTAACCAACTATACTCACCTAGTTCTTCTGATTGACCGAAATGAAAACATGCATTCATTTCATAATAAGCAAATCCATAGTGTTCAGATGTTTGATTCGAATATGATGTTAAGAGATCAAAACCATGATTTTGGCTAGATCTGCCTGTTACAACATTCCATTCTGATTCCAAGCCTAACATCTCTCCTGCTGAAGCTAAAGCATCATCATCCACCACTATCCAGCTTAAATTAGATGGGTGCCATTCGAGTTCTAGAATAGGTATCAGCTTGATTCCAAGTTCCTTTTCAAAGAAATATGATGTTGCTGCGATGGTTGTAAAGAGATCTAATCTTCCTATCTCGTCTCCAATAGTTTCCCAATTGTCATTAAGCATCAAAACAAAAACCCGATGTTCGTATTGTAGGATGGATAAATTATCTAGATAGACATTGGTATTATTATCGGCATAAGTGAAAGATATCTGTAATGTAACGTTAGTGATTCCTGAAGCATCACCATAGTGTATAATCTGATTTTGTACTGAACCTACGTTGAGTTCCAAGCTCATATTAGCTTCGATGCCATCTAAGAACATCTTAAAGTTAATACTACTGTTAGTACTTTCTATAACTTGTTCAAAAGAGAGAAAATGACTGTTAGTTATATTGATTGTTTGCGAGATGCTAACCCAGATAGAATTATTTGGTTGTACATCTTGATTATTATTAATAATAAGGCTATTTCCATCAAGAGAATCATGAGTGGAAATTCCTACAGAAGTATTATCGCTCACTTGGTTAACATTCCAACCACTTAATTCATCCTGAAATTTTTCATTTGATAATTGTTCCACTTCTTGTGGATTAACAACGTTAAATTTTTTTGATAATTCTACTGAAACATCCGGAGCTTTATCCTCAAATGTGATATTAACAAATTCTATTATGTATTCTCCAACATTTAGTGCAAAGAATCCTGAACTTGTGTTTAACAGAGGCCCAACATCAATAGTAATAAGCACAGTACCTCGTAAAAGCCCTTGATTAATATCATAATGCATTGTATCATTAAGGGAGTACAACGTGGAACTAATCCTTATTTCAGCAGCTTCAACCGTTAGTTTGTTAATTCCACTGATATCTAATTCAAATATTAGCTCTAGAGAATCTCCTTTCAATATTTCTTCTGGATGTGATAAGGAAATTAAATTAGCTTCTCCTGAGAAATAATTAGAAATAATTATGTTAGTGACGAAATAACCACCCACACCCACAGCTGTTAGAACAATTAATAATATGGCAATGAGAGTGGTTCTTTTCATACTATTTTCACTAAAGGAATAATATGTTAAACTGTTATATATTCTTGGATTGTAAAAAGGAGAAGAATTATTCACTTTTAGGTTCTATTTCTACCTTTTCTCCCATTTTCCTTTCTGTTCCAGTAAGTAATCGTTTGAGGTTTGCTTTATGACGCCAGAAAACAAAAACTACCATTATACTAGCAACAATTAATGCCCAGAGACTGCCATTGAAAAGCCAATCAGTTCCTGCAAAAATCCAATAGATGACAGGTGCTACCAGTGCCATTATGAGATTTGAAAGTGACATAATTTTGGTAAATTTGAGTAAAGGAATCCATAATAGAATGATAATCACAAAAGCAATGGGGTTGATTCCTAGTATTGCACCGGATCCCACAGCTGCAGATTTTCCTCCTTTAAATTTAACCCAAACGGGTAAAGCATGACCTACTACTGCCATTAGAGCTACTAAAGTTAACAAAAATCCTTCATCAAGGAACTTTGGAAAGTCTGTTCCTCCACTTTTAGTTCCAAACCCTGAATAATTTCCTAACCAGATATAAAGTCTTGCTAGAAGCACGGGTATTGTCCCCTTGATCATATCAAGTCCCATTGTTAGAAAACCTGCTTTCTTTCCTAGTGCTCTCATTACATTAGTTGCACCCATATTTCCTGAGCCATAGTCCCTTATGTCAATTCCACGACCAACTTTACCAACTATATACCCAACAGGTATTGAACCAAATAAATACCCTGCAACCACCAAAAGAATTTCATATAGAATCTCATATGCCATAGAGTAGAAGATTGTAGACTTTTATTTAAAATTTGTCAGATAAAAAAAATGTACACAAAAAGAAATAGGATAGCTTTAGAATAAAAAAGAGAGGAAATGCTTATTTCTCAACGCAAATCATAGTCATAGTGCTACGCACATTCTCTAAAGCTCTTAGATTTTCAGTAACAATTTTCTTTAACTCATCCATTGTATCTGCTTCAATTTTTGCAATGAGATCATAAACACCGTAAACAACATGAGCTTCTTTTACGTTGGGTAAGGACATTAGTTGGTTGAGTACGCCCTTTTCTTCTCCAATCTCACTATTTATCAGAATAAAAGCTATCGCCATCAATTCATCACCTACAGAATGTATGTATTATTGTTTAATAAACTTTTTTCAGAATTGTTTAAATATACAGAAACCTTGAAAGAAAAAATAGTTCTCTCTATTCAAGTATTTGTGTCAAACCAACGAAATTTTAAGTGTTTCTAACTTTAAACACTTAGAATGCAAGAGACCATTATTCCTGATAAACTCAAAGAGCTCAAAGAGCTTGCCAAACCATATTTCTTTAAGGCTGAAAAGGAGAATGAAACAAACACTTTGGTGATTTTAGTTCATGGGTTTGGGGCTTCTGCAACAGAAACTAGACCGCTTGGCGAGTATCTGTGTAAGAATGGATATGACGTCTATGGTATTCTTTTACATGGTCATGGAACGGATCCCAAAGATATGGATTCAATCAGTTGGAAGGATTGGTACGAAAATATTGCTAATATATATGATGAGTGTGCTAAAAATTACAAAAACGTATATATCGGTGGTATTTCGCTAGGTGGGGCCTTAACTCTATATGCATGTACCAAGCTCAAGTTTACAGGTTTTTTTACAATAAATTCATTATATAGATTTTCAAGAAAACTCACCCCCTTAATATGGTTATTGCATTTTTTCAAAATACATAGACCTAGAAATGTTGATAGGATAAAGTGGTATGTTGAAAACGATTTATTTGCTTATCCTGATGATTCAACATATGCAGCTTATCAAATTTTAAAGATGTTAAACGTTTTACATAGAAGGATGAATCAAATTGATGCTCCTGCACTAATCATACAATCAAAAGAAGATAAGACAATAACTCCCAAAAGTGCAGAATGGATTTATGAAGATTTAAAATCAGAAAAAGAGTTAGTACAACTTCCAAGAGGAGATCATATACTAACTGTAGATGAAAATAGAGAAGAAGCCTTCAAGAAGATAGAACAATTCATAAAAAAATTAGTAATAAGCAAATAACGAAAAATATTAAAAAGAATACCGCAAAGAAGCGTTATAACAAGCAATGCCTCAATGGTGTAGCTCGGCCAATCATTGCGGACTTTCACATGAGAAAGTCCGCGTGACTAAGCAGGAAAATCCGCAGACCCGGGTTCAAATCCCGGTTGAGGCACCAAACTTTTCTTAAACCCTTCAGGAGAAGAAGCTTATCTCATGAATATGTTACACTTCCTGAATACAGAAAACAGGGAATAGGGGGAACCTTCTAGATAAAACTGTAAATGAAGCCAGGAAAAGAGGAGTAGGAAAAATAAGGTTACATACAACCGATATTGGTAAATCATTATATGAGAAGAAAGGCTTTGTAGAAATAAAAAGTGAAATGGTTTTACTTTTAGTTTAAACATAGACGTTCAAGAATAAATTTAAAAAATAAAAGCTATTGACTTTATTGACCAGACCTTTTCGTAACTTTAGGCGGGGATTGCCGAGTGGTCAAAGGCGCTGGACTTAGGATCCAGTCTTTAGTAGTTCGGGAGTTCAAATCTCCCTCCCCGCACCAATTAATGAACTCACTTGCAAATTTGTGTCGTCTTAAAACAACCATTTTCAACCCTTTTCCTCATTTTGTTCACTTTCAACAAAGTCTGTCTGTTTTTCTTAAATATCCCATTCACTTATGTTATATTGGTCATCATGTCTTCATGCTCTCTAGTGCAAGAAAACTCACTAAATCTGGGGGTAGTTACTGTAAAATTCGATTTACAGTTGGGTCCTGTCATTCTGCATAACCATTCTTCCTTATCAGAAGATCTGTTATTGAGATTAGCGATTAAAGGAACTTCATCTTTAATGAATGGTCTTCCTTATAATTACAACAATTCCAGACGTTTCAGAGGTCTGCTTCAATTATCAGAAGAGTACTTTGTTTATGGGTTCGATCTAGTGCTTATTGATGATAATAGTGATGAAGGAGACTTTTCACCTATTATTGTCTTTTTAGTCTTTCCAACTAGTTCCTTACCTCTTATAGGATCAAATATCCGCTCAATTGAAAGAACAATGTATCAATCGACACAATCTTTCTTAACCTTATCACACTTGAATCCTGATTTTGGAACTAGCTTAGTGTCTTCGATACAAGATATATTGCTTTAGAATATTTTACCTTTTATTTTACTTTTTTATCACTAAAAATCTCCTAATCTCCTTCTTTTTTCTAACTAGGTGAAAAAGAACCTATAAATAACCCATATGGCTATACATTTGTTAGCAACATAAAAGTTGATTTTATGAGTAAAGAAGAAAATGTAGAACCAATTAAAAAGAAAAAATGGAGCTTTTGGGGGATTGGGCTACTAGTATTCACAGCTTGTTTTATAGGATTAATGTTCCTTCTTGAAGCTGTGATTCAACCTAGAGAAAGCTTAACTGCAACTATCCTTGCATACGTACTAGGTATAGTAATACTTGCAGTGTTTGCTATTTTAGTAAGAGATAAAGGAAGAGTCTCAATATCTATTCCAATATTATTGATTATTGTATTTGGGACAGGTTATCTCTTTAACTATGTTATAGACGCCCCAGTGTACAATCCATTTGCTCCAATTTCTGAAAGAACAGAACCAATTTTGGATACTTTTGCGGTATTAAATGAAACTATGCCCGATATGTTTTCAGGAGGATTTAGTTTAGAAAATGTCGAAAAGTACAGTCAATTTGCCTTTGTAGGTGACTTGGCTTTGGCACTACCTTTGTTTATTTTTGGAACACTAGGTTTAACGTGGGTAGCACAGATATTCACGACAGCTTTGAGAATTGCAACAATTTTTGAGTCAATATTTGCTGCGCTATTTATCATTCTTGGTTTAATCTTAACACCATTAATACATCTTATGTTAGCAGGTGTGGTTACTGTAGGAATAGATGCGGTACCAGGAGGAATACTCCTAGCTGATGGATTCGGAACACTTTTCGATCAAAATGCAACTTCTACTGAAATACAACAGGCTCTTGATAATTTGTATAATGCATCAATGTACTTTAATCAAACGGCTGAAACGTTGAAAAGCTTACAAAGTGCAGGCTTAATAAAAATTGCGGGTATAATACCATTTCTGGGATCAATACTTACGAATGTTTATTGGGTTTCTTTAGCTCTTGCACAACTAACGCAAGGAATAGGTCCATTTGCAGAAGGATTGTTTATGGTAATGGAAAGTATTGAAGGGTTTGGTGATGTGTTTAATGGATCATTTTCCATAAAACAAGCTCCAGATGGCAGTGAATCTGTTTCAATTAATGAAATAAATGAAACAGCGTTTGATGAAGCAATAGATGGTATTAGAGCTGGTGTTAATGTTATTGGTAACAGCACAGATTCTCTTGATGACGCACTTGAAAGTTTAGACAATGTTTCAATTGAAGATTTAGCAGGTAATATATCAAAAATACCTTGGATGCCAGATGAAGCTTATGTAGCAATTGCTACTTATGCGGAGCTTGCATCAACTTATCTACAAGATATTAAAGATATAATTAGAGGAATTTCAATTCTCTTAAGTAAACCATCAGGAAGTAATGATGCTACACTTGTGCACTTTTTCCTAGGATGGGTTAACGTTCTGTTTGCAGGAACATCAATCGGAGAAATAACTGCATTTAATGGTACATATGAGAATTTTGACTATGCATATGGTAACTTTTCAATTGTAGATACAGAACTAAGTACTCCTGAAGTTCAAGATATCATAAATAGAGTTGGTGGAAACATCACTATTGGAAAAGACTTTCTAAGTTTTGCTTACGACTTCACACAAGTTGGAATACCTTTTGCTAGTTTAGGTTTGAACCTAGCTACTGGATTTACTGATATGGAAGGAATCATAGATATCTTTGATACAACTGATTATCAAAACGTTGCAAATTACCAGACAATTCTCGATGATACTTCGGCTATTAATGTAACCTTAACTAGTATTGAAGCCGATGCCATTGCAGTCAATGTTTCTGCTACAGTAGTATATGATAAAGCTCAAATCGAAGGATATGGTTTCCTTAGTGAATTTGCTGGTGGATTTGCAGAAACAATGATTCAGTTTGATATGATTAACTCTATTGCAAGCACAAAATACATCGCAAATGCCATGTATTATATGGTATACTCACTGCAAGAATTGAGCTATACATATGGAAATGTTACTGAAGGAGAAGCAAACTTTCTAGATTCTAAATTTACTGACGCCAATGATAACTTCCTAGCTGCAAACGAGTCATTGAACTATGCAATATCAAATATGACTAAATCAATATTTTACATGAATCAGTCAATTGATGCTGGAATGACACAATTGGAATCTCCAAGAGACACTCTTATTGTAATTAGAGATTCGCTGATAAGTGTAAATGTTGAGATGGGTACTATTCTTGCAATACTAGCGTTACCAAATCCAATCACTCAAGCAGCTCAATTTGTAACAAGTGTAAATAACGTCTTTACAATTCTTGAAGATGTGAATACAGAGCTACAAACCATGAGTCTATCGTAGATAGCCTCTTTCCTATCTTTTTTTTCTTATTTTCTTCCGACAAAAAGCTATTTTATACCATTGCCTAAAGAGAATAACTTTTTATTAAAAATTCATCTATAAGATTAGAATTATAAGTATGGTAATATTATGAGTCCAAGTAATGTTTTTCTAGGATACGATCATGGCAAAGGCGATTTTCAAGAGTTAACAGATACAACTAAATATCAATCCATTATAGAAGGGGATTTAACTGACATAGCTAGACAGTTATCTTCATTAGGTTTAGACGGTCTTCTAATTTTCCATCATGAAAAGGACGAATGGCATTTGGTTTTTGGTAGTCATCTAGGACTTGTTGCTCAAAGAACAGGCCGAAGAATAGCTGATACAATTAGTAGATCAGGATTCTTAATTTCATCAGGCGAGAGAACAGGCATAAAATGCCGTTTAGAACAAATCACTGAAGATAATATTGGTGATTTACATAAGACAGTACAAGAGAAGTACATAGATACAGATCTTGGAGGTTTCCAAGGAGACTCTAGACAAGATTCTTTCCCTAAGAAAGTGTTTGCACAAGATGTACCGCCTGCTAAAGGTGTTTTCGAAGAAACTCCAAAGGTTCAAGATCAAAAACTACCACATCCTCAGGATATTTATGAACCAAAACCTATCGTTGAACCAACAAGTGAGCCAGCAATTGAACCAATTGCTGAATCAGAGCCAGAACCTGAACCACAAACTGTAGTTTTTTCAGAACCTGAACCTGTTGCTGAACCACCAGCTAAAACTTTTGTTGAACCTGTTGTTGAACCTGTTGCTGAGCCTGAGGCTGAAATTATAAAAGCAGTTGAGGAAACAGTAAAAGATGTCGTTGAAGACGTCGTCGAGGAAGTTGTTGAACATGTTACTGAAGCTGTGGCTGAGGGTGTTGCTGCAGAAATATCGGACGAACAAGTAGCTGGATTGGTGAAAGAAGCTATCGAAGAAAAAACCGATGAAATCGTAGACAAAGTGGTTGTAGAAGTTTCCGAGGAAGTACTAGAAGAAGTCACAGAAGCTGTTGAAGAAGCTGTTGAAGAAGTACTTGATAAGGAAGAAACAATTGCTGAAGCTGTTGAAGATATCGTCGAAGAAATCGTCGAAGAAATCGTCGAAGAAGTCACAGAAGCTGTTGAAGATATCGTCGAGGATGTTGTTGAAGATATCGTTGAAGATGTTCTTGAAAAAGCAGAGGGTATAAGCGAAGAAAAAGCTGAACATATAGCTGAGGATGTAGTTGAAAAGGTTGTAGACGAAATTACTGAAGAAGCTGTAGAAGAAGCTGTCGAAGAAAGAGTAGATGAAATCGCTGAAGCCGTTGAAGACGCCGTAGAAGCAAAAACAGATGAAGAATCAGAAGATTCTAACTAATTCTATTCTCTTTTTTTATTTTATTTTTTCATTTCAAAAGTCATTTATAGACAAAGTAGACCTTTTTCTTAATGTCTAGTCGAACACTAACTATTCTTGCAGGAGGTTATTCTAGAAGATTTCAGAAAAAGGATGGTCAGTGGCTAGACAAAGCTTTGTTGTATATTAACAATGAACCTCTTTTAATACCTCTTTTAGATCAAGGAAACGAAATATATGATGGTGTCAATATCTCTGTAAATTCAAATTCTAGGAAGCGCGATTATAAGGAGATTATAGAGAGTTATTTACCAAAT
>JAUWJS010000094.1 GCA_030607575.1 Candidatus Heimdallarchaeota archaeon
AATATGCTAAAGAGCATGTAGAACTCTCTAAAGCACTTGAAAAGTGGGGAAATTGAAATCTCTCATTTACTTTTTTTGTTCTTATAAGATTATCTAATAATCTTTACTAGGGTACAAGTGATGATATTAGATTCAAATTATGTACTTGATAGCTGGAGGAACTATGTTCAACAGTCTAAAATAAACACTTAATTGCCCTCTATGATGTATGCTATGTTCAATCATTTCTACCAATAATTCTGCTTTAGTTGCAGGACGACTAAATTCAGTTACAACTTCATTTAGTTTATCCATGGAAAGATTTTCCAAATATGTTTCAAACTGTTTTGCGAGATTTTGATAAAGATTTACAATTTCAGGAACTGTATTCATTTCCATGAGGTTGTATGACAGTGCTTCCCAATGATTATGCATTATTCCTTGGATATAAAATTCTAAAGAACGAATCATGTGTAAAATCACTTCTCCTAAAGGTCTTACACCTTCAGTAGGAATTTTGAAGAGAATACTATCTGGTTTTATTACATCTTTATTCGCTATATCTTCTAGGCTTTCACCCTTGAGATCCTGCAAAGTCTTTAGATAAAATTCTGTCTCTTCTAGATGTCTAAATATTACATTTTTAAGAAAGTTAATTATCATAATTTATAGCTCACAAGATTATATTTACTAATAATTTGAACTTTGAACAATTTAAAATCGTTTATGAAGCACAAAATTGAGTAAAAAATCAAAACAGAAACAGAAAGATTAAAAATATGATTAAAAACAGAAGAGGTAACGAAACTACGCTAATAGTCTAGTGGCAGGACTTCGCCCTTCCAAGGCGGGAACCCGGGTTCAAATCCCGGTTAGCGTACCACATCATCAATCAGAAAGAATAAATATTGTTTCTGAAATATACCCTTATTCATGCTCGTGTAGTCTAGTTGGTAGGACTCAGCCCTGCCACGGCTGGAACCCGGGTTCGAATCCCGGCGCGTGCACCATTTATTTTTTTCTTATCCCCTTTATAAATAGTAAAAATGTAATACTGACGAGTCTTCTCGGTCATATTTGTGTTGTTATGTTAGTTATCGAAAGCTTCTCTGAGAATATATGGATGAACATTATATTATTAATATTGATGAAGAAGAGGATAATGTTTCTAATCGTAATGAGTCAAACACATTCGATAGTGACGATATGGATAAAGAACTTGAAAAATTATTGGTGAATAAATCAGGTTCTTCTGATCGCTTTTCAAGTAGTTCTGTCGATTCATACATTCAACAGGTTCTCAAAACAAATAGAATCCTAGCTATTGGTGTAGGTGGTGCAGGTTCTAATGCCATTAACAATATTGTAACACGTGGAGGAATTATGGGAGCAACTACTGTAGCTGTTAATACAGATGCTAGACATCTTTTAAGTATTCAAGCTGAACGAAAGTTGCTTTTAGGCAGAGAATTAACTAATGGAACTGGTGCAGGTAATGATCCCAATATAGGTCGAGCTGCAGCTGAAGAAAATGAGGAAGACATGAGAGAGTTAGTTAGAGGAAATGACCTTGTTTTTGTTGCTTGTGGCCTAGGAAAAGGTACAGGAACTGGAGCAGCACCTTATATTGCTAAGATTGCACAAGAAGAAGGATGTTTAGTTGTAAGTGTTTGTACTTTACCTTTTGCATCAGAAGGACAATCAAAAATGGATGCAGCTTTGCTAGGTTTAGATGAATTAAATGAACACTCTAATACCATTATTGTGGTTCCAAACGAAAAACTACTGATGTATGCACCAGATTTTACACTCTGGGATGCATTTAAACTGGCTGATGATGTTCTTATTAATGCAGTTGTTGGGCTAACTGAATTAATAGTACTCCCTGCAAGAGTTAATGTCGATTTTGCTGATACAAAGAAAATATTGAGACGTAGTGGTCCTGCAGTCATTGGTGTTGGACATGGAAAAGGCGAGAATCGCGCTATACAAGCAATAACTAATGCATTATCAAATCCCTTACTTGATATAGATATTAATTCATCAACAGGTGCACTTGTTAATATTAAAGCTAATAAGAACATATCAATGACTGAAGTTGATACCATTACAACTATGATTACAGATCAAATCAATCCAAATGCAGAATTTGTTTGGGGTTGTAATATTGATGAAGTCATTCCAGATGACGAACTAGCAGTAACGGTAGTAATTGCTGAGGTAAAATCCTCGTACTTAACTAAAACTGATGAAATATCTATTGAAGCATTATGGAGAGATTAAGTAAACTCTTCTCCCCCAAATTATTTTTGGGTTTTTATGCTCTTTTCTATATATATTATTAGATACTATGTCAAAATTTCAAATTCATCACACAGAAGATTTTATTACATTAGAATCTGATAATCAAGCAATTTCAGTTATTGGTTTTGCATTATCTAAGATGGAAGAAGGAGTCCTCACACAACTTTCAAAAAGAATAACAAATTACTTTGATTCTTTTGGTTATTCTTACGTTATTCAAATGACTGAAACATCAATGAAACTCTACTTGATCATTTCAGCACAGAATGCAGGTGAAGTAATAAGCGAAGTATCAAATCTTCTAGATAAAATGCAAAAAATTACCCCAGTAAGTCCATTTTTGGTTATATCACAAATAAATCACCACAATATTGCTGAAAGCTTGCAAGAAAGCTATTTTTCTCCTATTCGGAAAACATCAGAATCCCGAATTATCAAAATAGGAAAGAAATTCATGGTTTTCTCTTCTATAGTTTTTTCAGGAGAAGAATCTAATCTACTTACAAGATATTTTCAAGATTTGCTAACATTTGAACATTGTAATCTAAATCTAAGTTCAAGAATTCTTAAGAAAGGAAAGAATAAAGCTGGGAAACACAAAAAAGGGATTTTATTGACATACAGTTCTTCAGAATTTGATAATTGTATAGACTATTTACAGCAATTGAAAATAATATCTCTACAATATAAAGAAAAGATGGTATTTTCGATACGATTTCATTCCTTAAATGAAATAAAGCGCAGTAAGATCCTCTTTCTTCTGGGATTACCTAATAAGTCAGAGATGCAACTTTCTTGGGATTCATATTTTAAAATTGAGAAATTTATACCTTGTATAAAGCCAAGTTTAAAGAAAAGAACGAAACCAATGAAATCCATACGCAAAAAGGAAATCCCCCACTATAATAGAAATAGATTATTTCCTCTTTTGAAGAGTGTAAGATTATCGGTCTTTATGAGAAGGAAAACTAATCCTGATCAAGAAATTAAGAAAGAACCAACAATTGTCCTAGCAATGGAACAAAAAGAAATGGAGAATGAAAGGGAATCTTTACTTGATTCTGAAAAAAACACAAAGGAACAAGATACAATATTCCCCTATGGTCAAGTTGTTTCTGAAAGGGAAATGAAAAAACTAATCAAGAATATTCCTCCACCACCTCCTTAGAGATTAATCCTTTTTCTTCAAATTAACATTTAGTTCTAAAAATAAAATGAAAAGAAATGTTGATAAGGTAATTTTTTCTCATTCAATAAGGAAGAAACAACATGTCTAATGAAAAAACATCTCACCTACGCACAAGGAAGAGAAAAAATCGAAGAAAAAAGTTTCAGGTTTTGTCTCAAGAGGATTTCAAATCACAAATTGTTTCTTTACTTATAAAAGCAGATAGAATTATTTCAGAAGATATGGAAAAAGCACAGCAATTTGCTAAACAAGCACGTAAAATCCAAATGAAGACTAGAATAAAATTCCCTCCGGAATGGAAAAAAAGATTCTGTAAACATTGTAAGTCATTCCTTTATCCCGGAATTAATAGCCGAGTTAGACTTTCATCTACAAACAAAGTGATTGCTATCAAATGTAACCACTGCAACAAGTATACTAGAATACCCTACTATAGAAATAAGGAGGCTAAGAATGAACGACTCCATTAACAAAATACGTCATAAGCCATCAAAAATGCGTATAGGAAAAAAGGGAATTACTGAAAGCATCATTCACGAAATAGAGAACGTACTGAAAAAGGATAAGATAATAAAGATAAAATGTTTACAGGTTGTTCCTTCAGAATCTGTAAAAGATATAGCAAAAAACATATCTAAATTAACAAATAGTAGAATTGTGGAAGTTCGAGGAAAAACAATAATTTTAGCTCTGCAAGGCATGGAATGAAACTAGAGAGTTGTGTTACTTGGTTTATATCTTTGTATGTATTGACTTTGATAGGGATTATGCACTACCGATTAAAAATAGTAAACATGCTATTAGCTATCCGCTTAAAGAACAACCAAATGAAATTCTCAGAGACCCAAAATTATCAGCTTCCCTTAAGGGAACACTTGATTGTTTTGAACCCTTTATCAATTGTTTAACTGATTTAAACCTCCCTTCAACCTTTTATTTTGAAGCAAGAAGCTTGAAGCTATTAAAAGAAATTAATTCAAAATATGTATCTCTTCTTAAAAAGCAAATATTTGAACATGGAGTACATGGTTTTGATCACGAGGATTTGACAGGGGAAGAAACAGGGATAAGTTTGAACAGAGATGAGGAATCACATATTATCAAGAGGGCACAAGTGAAAATTGAATCTATTCTAGATACGAAAGTATATGGATTTAGAGCTCCTTATATGAAAAACACCGCTAATACATTCGACATATTAAATGAACTAAACATTCGGTATGATAGTTCGCTGTATGTAGAAGCTGAGGGTGCTATAAAACCATATAAAATAAAAGGAAACCTTATGGAATTTCCGGTAATCAAAACACCAAAACAAAGTATTATGGAAGGGATGTATACTTATCTTTGGCCTTTGTTCGAAGGCAAAAGAAAAGAAGAAGATGTCATAAATAATTACCTTCAACTTGTTAAGAACTCTCAACATGATGATTCATACATTTCAATTAATCTTCACTCTTGGCATTTTTCATATAATATCTCTCAAGGTAGATATCTTTCGAAAATGGAAATTCAAGAAAATATTCAAATCTTTGAGAATCTTATATGTAAACTACAAGAAACTGGAAAGGTAACCCTATCAACACCAAAGAAGTGGCTAGAAGAAAGGTAATTTGTTCGAATCTATCCCTAAAGTTTTTCTAATCTGTTTAACATCTTTAAAAGCAACAATTTGCTTGATTTCATCTAAAATTTTCTTTTCTGTAATCATCTTTTCCCAACAATACATTAAATCCTTAAAATTATCTTCTGTCTCTTCCTTAACTTGGAATAATAACAAATTCTCTTTGATAGTATCATGCAATTGCGTTGAAAGAGATTCTCTGAAATATGTTTCATAGACAAGAAAATCGAGAATGTTTTTCATAATGAGAACCATACTTTTGATTTGTTTAGAATCTAAAGAAAATTTCAACAAATTAATTAAACCAGTACCAATTTCAAGAAAAACTGAATTGTCTTCACACCTCATAATTGGAAAATTTGATATTTGGTTTGTTCTAAAATCGTACAAGTTGAATACTTTTTTGTTCATTATTCTACTATAATAGGAAAGTAGTTCTGAATTTAGAACTGACAAGAGGTAAAACCAGTCTATTTCTTCAGTAAAAGTGTCTTGAATAACCAAGCTAATGACATCAGTTTCATTAATCGTAGGGGGAGATTCTGAACCAAATAAAGCAAATTTATTACTATCTGCTTGATATGGACAAACAATTTTGGGTATGTTTTCAATCAATTTCAAAGATCTATACGCAGCATAGTCATAGAAGTTCTTTAGAGCATACTTCACCTGTGTTTTTTCAAGAGTTCCTTTGAAATTAAGCAGATATTTCTCAATATTCGGATAATCCTTTATATCCTTGTCTTTTAGAAATATCCAGAATTCATCTCTTGCTTTCCAATGATAAGGAGAGATGTCACTATTCTTGATCAGATGTTTTAAACAGATTTTTTCTTTCTCATCCAATTTTACTATTAGATTATCTGCTCCCATATACGTTAAATCTGATATCTGTTTTAATTTGAAGATCCTATTATTTCCAGTTGAACATCCTTTACCAATTTTACAAATTCCTGAAAAATCTCCGTATTTCTTATCATCTCCCAGATGATAATCAGCTCTTTTACTAACCTGGGTTATGATGGGGTTCAGTTCAAAAACCCATTTTTTTTCTGAAAGGTTCGACTGATGTATTTTTGTGTGTTTTAATCTGGTTTTGTCTATAGATTGTAAGGAAGAATCATCTTGAGCAAAATAAACATCAAACGGCAAGTTTCTTGGTTTAGATTTTCGTAGGATAACAATAGCAGTATCTACACCTAATTTATTTTCAGTTGATGAAAAAAGAGTTCTATTACTTCTAAAGTCAATAATTTCAAGTATTTCAGAATTTAATAATATGTGATTCCTCAGTCTATCGCTGTCATTACCCTCAAGCCAGTATCTAGGGGTAATGAAGGAAACTATGCCCTCGGAATTACACAGATCTAAACCTCTTTCCCAAAAAACATTAGATATATCCCCATTAGGATTATATGTATCATAAAGTTTGGAATATGTCTTTCTTCCAGAAAGATTCAAACGTTTTACATTGATATAAGGGGGATTCCCAATTAATACATCAAAACCCCCCTTCTTGGATACTTCAGGAAAGATGTAATCCCAATTTAATGGAGTTTCATTTCTCAACCATGTATTTACGCCTTCTCTGCTACTAGAGGTTATTCCATTAAGAATTGATTTTCTATAATTCGAAAAACTAGAACTACTCTCTGTTCTTTGTTCAAAAGAAAAACCAATTAAGCTGTTTCCTACTTTGAAATTGAAAGTGGGTAGAACTACCTGCTTCTCTTTTAGAAGCTTAAGAGCTTTTTCAGCGAATTTTAACTTTGCTAATTCAGTTGAAACTAAAGACAAATCTGTCCCATAAATATTATTAGAAATAATTGAATTTATTATGAATTTCTCAATATTTCTTTCTGTGAAATCTTTTAAAGAAGATGTTCTTTGAATTTCATCTTCCAAAATTGAAACAGTAGTTTTGTATAATGAAAAAAGATAATTGAAGCTGTGTAAAAGAAAAACACCCCAACCCATAGCAATATCGCAAATTGTGAAATTGGGTAAAATTTTGTTAAACAGAATAGAAAATATTGCAGGATCTTGATTGCGTTCTAAATCATTAAAATCTTTGAATTGTTTCTTAGTAACCAATTTGTTTAGTTTACTAAGGAGAGATTGAGAGATGGTTTTTTCAACTATGTATTGTGCAATAAAATCTGGAGTATAATAACTACCTGTCTTTTTTCTACCATTGGAAACTAAGGATTTGTCTAATTTCTCTTGTATCGATTGGATATCTGTTTCAACTTGATGTAGAAAATACTCGTTCACGAAATTCAAACAAATCATTTCCACATTTAATTAATCCTTTTTCTCTTTTTCGTATGGTTTTTTGTCTTAGGGTTAGATTTTTTAATTAGAAACATATGTCGAAATAGATGTCTTTAGACTATTATATATCAAAAAGCTGTTCTTATCAGAAATTCATAGAAAGAACACCAAAAAATAGAAAACGATTAGATAATGTGTATTCTAGTGCTACTATACCTGAGAAGTATAAGAAACAAATTAAAGAAATAAAATCTACTATTAGACTTCTTGTTTTTGCAGAAAATTGGTGTTCAGATACAGTATTAACAATCCCAGTTTTAGCTAAACTTGCAGAATTAAATGACAACATTGATCTTCTTATTGTTCCAAGAGATGATGTAATAGAGGAATTTAAGCAAGAATTTCTAACTGATGGCAAAGCAAAAATTCCTTTAGTTCTGTTTCTTCTTGATAAAACTAAGGTAGTAAAACGATGGGTAGAACGTACAAAGCAAACAAACGAACGCATTAATGAAATTAAAGCACAACATGTAAAGAAATCTGAGATCTACAGAAGCGTTGTAGAACTTTATCTTAAGAAAGACACAATTGATAATATGACTATGATTCTTGCGTGTGAATTAATAAAGGTTGAACTAATTGCCAGTTCATCAAGCTAAAGTCAATTAACTGTTCTCGAAATTAACGATATGTAAGGATTTTAGATATCTTTTCGGAAGCACGCGCCATATCTAAGAATAACAGACCAAGCTTTGTGTCATTTGTTGCGCTTACTGTTAGAACCGCATTCTCTCCTGCTTGCATGGAAACAATATAGCCATGGTCTCCCTCTACAAATATTTTCTTAAGTAAACCTTTGTTAAGTTCTGTGGATACTCTTTCCCCTAAGGAAAGCATAGCCGCGGTCATTGCAGCAAATCTAGTTTCTTCTACTCTTTCCATAACTAATGATACCAGCGGAAGTCCTTCTAGAGATACTACAGCTACGTCTACTATCCCTACTGACCTAAAACGTAATTCATTGATACATTCCATAAGTTCTGCATTGATTGATTCTATTCCATATTGAGAACTATAAATTGACAAAGTTTATCACCGATCTACTAATAAAATTGCACTCATACATAAAAAGGCAACAAAAAGAAGAGGAAAACCAAGTATCGTTTATTTCTTTTTCTGGATTTCTTTTGAAAGCTTGTTAGTTAAATCACTAATTATTTTCTTCCTTTCACCAAGATCAACTGGGAATGGCAAGACCTCAGTTGGTGTTGCTATCTTAAGAATTTCATCTGTTGTGGTGACTTTAGTACGATTGATTGAACGGTAGTTGTCAATAGCTCTGAAGTATGCATCTGGTTCATAGATGAAAAGAGAACCAGGTCCTACAATAATTACAGCACTTGATTCCCTGATACACCATGCTGGGTGAGCTGAATTGTTAAAGCTTTCAACTACAGTGATTTCTGAATGTTCTTTCACATAATCAAACGAAGTCTTAGTAGCGTCTGCATAAAACTTATCGTTTAAAGAGTAGAACTCTTGATCATTTTTGAAATATTTGATCTTTATTGCTTCTTCTAGAATTGGATCTGTAAGAGTTTGATCGTTCCAAAACTTCTGGTTCTTGTAGATTGGTTCATTCACTAAAAAGCAAGATTCAATTTCAGATTCTGATTTATAACTTGTAAAACGTTGCATTAAAGGGACACTGCTAGAATAACGCGAGAAAAGTGTTTTAATTGAACCCTCTTTATAGAAATTGTACGGTAATGCTTGAGTATTAAGTTTATGAACAGGATTTGCTAAAATTGCAGGAATTTCCACAGACGAAGATTCCATTAATTTCACAATATCTAAAGAAACCAAATTTCCATGGTTCTTGACATTTTCCTTTATCTCTTCATAGTGAAAGAACAAGTTGTTTCCACTTAAAGGCTTAAAAGGTGCTGTTTTCATCGAAAAATCGTTTTCAAAAGAAGAAATAATTTCTTTTGCAAAAGTAGTTTTTCCTGAATTATATTCGAATAGGCCTCCAATGAAAACTATGAATGTCATTGTAATTACCTACAACAATAAAATACGCATTGTTGATATATGTTTCGAAAGTGTAAATAGAGGAAACTTATCCAGAGAAACTTACAAATGAGGGGTGCTGGGAAAATGTGGAAGTTCAGACTAGATTTCTATTCCAATTTCATTGCTCTTATAGAAAACTATCAACCGCTCTTTGAAGTATTCTCTCAACTTTTCTATAACATCATCAATTTCTTCTAGCTTATCTTGGTCTTTTGATTTTTTCCACTTTTTGTAGTGATCATAAGCAATAGAACTCTTGGATGCAGTTTCTTTTACTAATTTTTCCCTGTATAGCAATATTGTGTCTCCCTTAATTTTGATAGACTTATAGAATGGCTCATGTTCCATCTTTTCTTTCTGACAGATTTTAGTAATCACATCATAAACCATAATAATCACCATTTTCAGACTTTTTATTCAATTATTGTCTGCTTTTTTCTCGTCTTTAAACATATAAATCGCTATAATACCTAAAGAATATACAAAATTTCTTGGAATAAAATTTCAAATTTTAAAGTAATAAAGAGAGTTGGAGCGGAGTCGGAGA
>JAUWJS010000049.1 GCA_030607575.1 Candidatus Heimdallarchaeota archaeon
AACATAGAAGGTTTATTGAAACAACATGGAACACCTGAAAAGGAAGTTTATCTAGATTGGGAAAACGGTTCCGTAGTAGATAAAGAAGTATATGCAGAAATGCGCCCTTTTTATCTTGAGAGAACTTTTGGTAATCCAGCAATAACACATCACATGGGTTGGGAAACTCTTGATTTCTATATGAAAGCAAAAACAAAAATTGCTAAACCCCTAAACATAGATCCTCAAGCCTTAGCTTTAACTCATAGTTTTTCTGAATCTAATAATCTTGCAATTAAAGGAATTGCGAAAATGAATAAGAAACGAAAGAAGATTATTGTTTCAGAAGCAGAACATTTGAGTGTTATTCATACAGCAAAATCCATGTTTGGTGATCAGTACAAAGTGGAGATTATACCTGTTTCCAATGATGGAACAATAAATATTGACATTTTACAAGAAAAGATTGATAATGACACTCTTTTAGTAAGTTTACAATCAATCAATCATGAAATAGGTACAATTCAACCAATTAAAGAAGCATTAGAAATTGTAAAAGATAAGGATGACGGTATTTTATTCCATACAGATGCAACTTCTGCATTTGGAAGAATACCATTGGATTATGGAAAAGTTGAGGTTGATTTAGCTACAATTAATAGCAACAGAATCTTAGGACCTAAGGGTATTGCAGGATTATATGTTAAAGATGGAATTAAAATCAAATCAATTTATGAAGGACAATTGAGTCTTGAAATACTCTCCCCAGATGTAGAGAATCCCGCTCTTCTAGCTGGTTTCACAAAAGCAGTAGAGATTCAATTCAATCGTTTTGATGAAATAAAAAATCACACACAAAACCTCAGAGATAAACTATTATATGGTCTCCAAACAAGTATTGAAAGAGCTGAAATCAATGGTCCTTTAGGGGAACGTAGAGCGCCAGACAATGTAAATATAAGCTACTTAGGATGTGAAGGCGAAGCTTTAACTGTTGAGTGTAGCATGAATGGTATTTATGTTTCAAGTGGTAGTGCCTGCACAAGTAGAGTACTTATGCCAAGTCATATATTGACTGCAATTGGAAGGAAACCAGAAGAAGCTCATGGGAGTTTACTGATGAAGATAAACCGTTTAAATACTGAAGAACAAATCAATTATGTTCTAGAAAAAATGCCTAAAATCATAAAAAGAATCCGATCTATAACTGGAGGAATCGTGCTTTAAGAGGATGAAATAAAATGTCGAGTAGAATACCTTTACCATATGCACCCCGAGTTCTTGAATTGTTTCAAAATCCCCAAAATCTTGGAAGAATGGAAGATGCAACCGTTTATGCTGTAGCTGGAAGTCCAGCTTGTGGAGATATGATAGCTTTCTATCTAAAACTAGATGAACCAAATGCTATCATTATTAAATCGAGTTTTGAAAGCTATGGATGCGCTTCAAACATTGCAGCTGCTAGTCAACTTACAATTATGATCGAAAACAAACCCCTTGAAGAAGCATGGGGAATTACTTGGGCTGATGTGTCTGAGGCTTTAGGTGGCTTACCTTCAGTTAAAACACATTGTGGATCTTTAGCAGTAGGAGCTTTAAGAAGAGCAATTAGAACTTATTATAAAGAGAAGGAAATAAAACTACCTTCTTGGTTACCTGAAGAATTAAGCAAAGATGAAAAACATGCATTAGAGGAAGAAGCGTTAGCAGAAAAGTTAACTAAAAAATACAAGCTTCTTGAGAAAAGTGATTAAATCACAACCTTCGAAATAAGAAACGCTAACAGTCAGAAAAGAATAAACAAAGGTTTTTATATTTCAGAAAAACAATTTTTAACATGGCTGGATATAGAATAATCTCCCTGTTTCAAGCAATTGCTTCTTTGTTTTTAGCTCTTTCAGTTTTTGATTTTGGTAACTTAATAGGGCTTAATTTGGCTTTCAATTTTGGAATAAGTCCTTGGTGGACTGCATACACTTTCTGGGGATATTTGATTGCTTTAATAGCAATTTTGCAGCTTGTTAAGGCTTTTATCGTGAGAGAAAGAGATTAAGAATTAGTAAAATAAATAAAATAAAGGATTTACTCCAGTTTTATTTCTTGTTTCGTTAAATAGATGAGATCAGCTCTGGTAAGGAGAGAACAATTGATCCTACAACAATAATAACTACTCCTAAAATCTGGGGAAGCGTTATTTTTTCTTTTAAAAATATACTTCCTAGAAACATAACTATTAAAGGCGAAATAGACGATATAGGCGTTGTTATACTTGCTGATTGTAAGAGCTGAACAGCTGTAAAGAAGACAACCCCTCCACCTATCCAGGATACAGTACCACCTGCCATCAAAATTAAAGCTTCTTTTCTAGGTGCGAAAACTTTAGATTTAAATTTCTCTCTATTGATAAAGAATCTAGTGAAACCGTAAATCGCAACCAGAACAACCATTAATCCATTTCTTAGAGCCATCAAAGGCACTACCTCAATTGTTTGATCTTCAAGAATCAATCTATTGAAAACGATAGCTATTCCCCAAAAAACAGCTGCAGTAATTGAAAGTGATATTCCCATGGGAAGTGCTTTCTTTTTTTGCTCAAACTCATCTGTTTCCATTGTATCCTTAGACACATTCAAATTGTTCATATCATTTTTTCGTGAAAAATATGAAATAAAAATTACACCAGAAGATATGAGGAGAGTACCTCCAATTATGAACCAAGTTATATCTTCAATTTTGGCTATAAGAAGAGTAAGGGTTGTAAAGATGGGATAAATCGAAGTTACTGGTTGAGCTATCGATACATCTATTTTTTTAAGAGCACTGAGTGAAAGAAAATCACCTAAAGTTAAGCAAATAACTCCAAGCAATAACCAGAGGAGATTAAAACCAGACACTAGCTTTGAATAAGAATTTATGCCATCCAACATAAAACCTAGAATTAGCAGAACAGGAATTGCAAATAGTCCCTTTATGTAAGTAGCTGCAAGTGGGTCAACATTTTTTACACCTACTTTGAAAATAACCATAGATGTTCCCCAAGAAAAGGCTGCTACAAGTGACAATACTACTCCTACTGCAAAACTAGCCATTAAATTTAGAAATCTTAGTTTATTCAAAAACTTTTGTTTATTGTTCCTGCATCTTTAATAGAACAATATATTTTTATTATGTTTCGCTCCCTATAGATTGATAGTCATGAGTAGAAATATACCCATTAAAGTAGAGAGAAAAGAGGAAGTTCCCAGCTTCTATGCTGAAAGCATCCAGATGGTTCATTCAATATCTGGTTTCAAAATAATCATTTTCAAAGATCAAGCTGAATATGCAACAGAACCTAGCATAGGGCCAAATGCTCTAATTCCTCGTGCAATAATCAAAGAAATAGTTGCTGAAATCAGTTTTTCTCCACATCAACTAAAAATCCTTCTGAAAGTTGTTGAAGAGCAGATAAAAGCATATGAATCAAGGTTTGGAGAAATAGCCCTACCTGAGCAGACTAAAAAGCAGGATAATACCACTGCAACATTCATCTGAAATACAGAAGAAATTTCATTCTTTTTCATTTTCAATAGTATCTATAGTTGCAAGCAACTCATCTAGGCTGAAAGGTTTTCTGAGAAAATAAGGAATTCCCAAATCTTCAACTTGCTCTCTGGAAATAGTGTCATCTGCAGTAGCAATAATTATCTGATTTTTTAGAATTGGTGAAATCTCTATCAATCTTTTTGCAACTTCCAATCCGGATTTTTCAGGAATTCTGTTGTCTATAAGAAAAACAATATCTTCTACTCTCTCTTTCAGTTCTTCTATTTTTTCTAATGCCACTCTCCCACTAGAAACGATATCTTCTATCTCAATACCCTCTCTCTCAAACAGCAGCCTGTACAAATTACTGATATCTTTTTCATCCTCGATAATGTAGATTTTCTTCATAGAACATCACTATTCGACTAGAGGGTATGAAGAAGACTATTAAATATTTCGAAATCTAAAACAAACTAGTAACTCCGAAAATAATCAAAAATTATTTAAGAGATGGCATAGAACTTACTACTATGAAAAAGAATCTTTCCATAGGATTATCTTTTCTTGCATTAGTATTGTTCATGTCAGCATCATTAGTGAATGCTGAAAAATTTGATTGGTATTTTGATGTTCCAGTTGGTGATACAAATCATAGATCCTTTACAGTAAGCAAAGATAATTTGTTTCTTCAAATAACAATAGAAGTTTATGTAGGAGGTCCAATAAATATCTTTGTTCTTGATAACAATACCTTCACTGCGTGGGATTTCGGGAACGGAGAAGTTGTTTCAGCTTATCTTGGTGGAACGAATATTTCAGAAGGTTCTAAAATCACTATTGAGGGATATTTGGGGACTGCAGATATAATTCGCACTGATTATACAACAATAGAAATTGATGTAAACAATACTGTTACTAATTCATCCGTTACAAATTTAGGAATTAGAACCTATATCCTTGTTGTAGACAATAGAGATGGGAATGCTAATACTCTTGTAGATGTGTCGATTTTAACAACAGTAGATACAATAACTGTACTCACAACCTTAAGTGTCTTAGTATTCATTGCATTTATAGCAGCTAGAAGAAGAAAGTGGAAAAAAGCTCCTTTCTAGGATATTAAAACAAGGTAAAAATTCTTAAATACCCTCTTTCATCGAAGCTATAAGGTATTAGTGGTGTTATTATGGTAAATGTTCCTCAGGATGAAGCTGTAAATTTTCAATATGATATTGTAACTGTAATTCAAAACAAAGAAATAACGAAAGAAACTTTGAAAGAATTTTCAACCAAAGTAAAAGAGCACATAATAAAAGAGTGCGTAGGAGACAGTCTAGCAATTACAGGTATGAAAGGTATGTTAAAGGTTCATTGGCATGCAGATGAGCCAGAAGAAGTTTTAGAAGTCCTTAAGCAGCATGGAAAGATTTTATCTCACGATGTTGAAGACATGAAAGAACAATATGAGATTTATAAAGCGAAGCAGAAGCAAAATGAATGATAATATTCCAGATTCTCATATACATCTCTATTTTTCTTCATGTAAAGAGTGTGGAGCATGTTGTTTTGACTGTGGTTTACTAAATAAGCACTCTGGATGTCAAAACGAGGAGTATAGATTAAACTCTAGGTGTACCTCTTTTCCAATTTTGTATGGTAATCCGGAAAAAATGGGACATAACAATCTCTGGGGAAACTTGGAATCTTTAGATCGATCAAAAGACAAACAATGGTTTCTACTAGAATTTGATAAATGTCTACTTCTTCAGGATGAAAAATTCCTCCATCAACTTAGATGGATAATTGAAGATATCAATAATGGTCAAGAAATATTAGGATTTGTTGTTGGTTTTGATAAAGAAACTCTAACTATCACCTATCAATGATTTCTAGGAAGCATGATGGAAAAAGTTCAAAACAGACTATGCAAATGTAATATTAATGGTTAAAAGAATACGTCTGGCTAGACGTCTTGCGTTATACTTTATTCTAATTCTTGTCGTTATAATGGTCTTGATAAATGGAACTATCATACTAATGATGGAATTAAGACTTCAAAGCATATCCCAAGAAGCTTCAGAGGAATACTTGCAAGCAAAGATACAGAGCATGGATGTCTCAACCTATCAATTTGTTCAATCTTTTGATCAGCTTGTGGGAAGTTTGAAATCAGAACTAAATAATACAGCTTTCACAATTGCTAACAAATATTACTCATCAGAAGCAAGATATCTGTATGAACATAGTTTTCTCATTTTTAATAACTCAGATCAGATAGTTTACATTAATGGTACCATAGATATGAATGTAGATAGAGAGAGTTCTTTAGGATATTACGATTATGATGATAATGGAATTAATGATTTTGAAACTACAGGTTGTTCTGTTTTTGGTGACATTGAGTCTCGACTGAATATCTCTGGAGAATTTTACTTACAAATTAACGCAACATTTGAGGGTGAACTTTCTAATGAAAGCAGTATCTTAATTTATGCTCATAAGAATAACGAAATTATTACGATTGATATAATTGATTATTATAATTCATATTATTCAACTTCTTTCAGCAACCAATTTCTGGAACAATGGAATCAAGGTCTTTACACTTTTCCAACAGGCTTGGATGACGAACTCTCACAGCTTGAACCAGACTATTTGGAAACATATTTTTTAGTCAAAGAACCAAACACAAATGAGAATTGCTCGGTAGTTTCTTCAGGATCAAAATCACGAATAGAAGGTTGTATTAATGGTTCATTATCTGGAGAGTTTGCAGGATTGTTAAAAGGAAAATTAAACGGTACAGCTTCTGGTTATATTGATACTAGACCTAAAGAAATGTATGACTTTATGTTACCTTTATTGAACCCAGTTTTGCAATGGGTCTATTTTGCTACTCCTAACTATATTCTAATTTTTCCATGGTTTCCTGATTATGGTGGCTCTTTTTCAATTGGACTGTCAGCAGATTTTGACTGGACCCAGAGACCTTGGTACAACCAGTTGCTTCAAGCTGAAGATGAATCAACGAATAAAGGAATAGAAAGTCATTTTTCAGATTTAGGGGTTGATTATGTACACCAGAATATCTTCATATCATTAGGACAAGCAATTTATACAGATACTAGTGATTTTCAAGGATTTTGGGTTCTAGACTTGAACCTTGATTACTTGATGAATACACTAGAGTTAGATCTTACAGAAGATGATTATTCTCTGATCATAAATTCAAATAAAGAAATACTATTATCTCCTCATTATGCTGCAAATGTTTCACGAAAACCTAAAGAAGATTTTCCAACTGAAAATATGGCTGATTACGAAAACATTGAATTACAATTATGTGTTGATGATGTACTGAATTTCCAGTCAGGATATAGAATATTGACGCATAATGATGTAGTCTATCTAGTGCTATATCATCCTATCTTCTCGATTCCTTGGTTTATGCTTCACTTTTCACCATTAGACTTAGTAATGGAAGATTTTGACCCAATATTACTGACACTTAGAAATAATATTAGATTTTTGGAGCTTATTTTGATAGGCGCTTCAGTTACAATTATAGCGGTTGTAGGGGCTATTTCATTATATTTTGCTATCAATTTCACAAATTATGCTGTAACACTTCTCAATGGAATGAAAGCTATATCTGATGGAGATTTTAGTGTAACCTTCGACCTTTCTAAGAAAACGCGTGTTCACGAAGTAAGTGATGTTTATTTTGCCTTTGAAGAAATGTCACTTAAACTAGATGAGTCAATTAGAAAAGAAAAAGAATCAACACATTTAGCAGAACTTGCTATAGATCTTTTTACACATGATTTAAGTAACTATCACCAAGCCATTCTTGGCTACTTAGAGCTTGCATTAATGCAAGATGGTGATTCTGAAGAATCCACAAAACTGATAGAACAATCCATAAGAGTACTTAAAAGAGCTAATGAAGTTAAAGACAGAATACGCAAAATAAGTGGTCTAGAAAAATCAGCTGAACCTTTTGTCAAGAGAAAATTAGAAACATATATTGACAATGCAATTTCTACTCTAGAACAAACATACCCTAATTACAGTATTAATGTGAAAAAGGATTTTGATACTGAAATTGAAATTTCTGCAAATGAATTCCTTGAAGATGTGTTCACGAATATTTTTGAAAATTCAATACAAGTTGCGAAAAATCAACAGATGAATTTTATAGTTTCTGCATCAAGAATAAGGAGTCAACAAAAAGTTTTCTGGGAAATTGCTATTGAAGATGATGGAAAGGGAATTTCTGACGAAAGAAAACAACAGATTCTTGATAGTTTTCAGACAGGACAAAGAATCAGAGGACTAGGTATGATGTTAATCTTTAGGATTGTTAAAGAGTATGAAGGTTCTATAAAAATACAAGATAGAATAAAGGGAGATTATACTCAAGGAGCGAAAATAATCTTTAGTATTCGAGATTACGAGTAATTTTCATTCACTCGTTTTGTTTCTCTTCTTTCTCTTTTCTTTTGTTATAATTTCTAATATCTTCTCTTAAATTATTTAATAATGGAAAAATAACAAGAACGATAACAACTAGAGTAAGAACAAGTCCGAATATTACCCAAGGAGTTTCAAGGATTCCTTTTCCTTGCCATAAGTCTCTGATACCCAGTGCTGCAGCAACTGCCCACAAAATAGCTATAGATGAGAGGAGAAGATATCTACCTAACTTAGCTAGTTTTTTCTCAGTTCCATTCTCTTTGATATCTTCTACTTGTACTCCTTCAATTTCAGACATAGGTTGGGAAAATCTTAAGGTTTCTTAACTTTTTGGATGAACGATGAAAATCATCATTTTCAAGTCAATAACAAACTAATTCATAAGTAAATCTTTAAAAATTATTTTGAAAAGAGAAAATCGAAGGTATTACACCATGAGCTATGAAATAAATGAAGAATTCTTAAAAAAATTAGTAACAACACCTAGAGCAACTGGTTATGAATTTCCCGCTCAGGTTGTTGTGAAAACATATCTAGAAAATGAAGTAGATGAAGTTAAAGTAGATAATGTGGGCAATATTTATGCAATAATTAATCCTGATAGTCCTTTCAAAATTATGTTAGCAGGTCACATTGATCAGATTGGTTTTCAAATCTCTCATATTGATGATAATGGTTATCTCTGGTTTCTTCCCTTAGGTGGATTTGATACTACAACTCTTCCAGGGAAAAGATTAAGAGTCATATCAAATAAAGGTGAATTTCTAGGAGTAATTGGGAAAAAAGCTGTTCATTTAATGAAAGCTGAGGAAAGGAAAAAAGCTCCTGAAATGGAGAAACTTTTCATAGATTTGGGATGCAAGGATAAAGAAGAAGCTCTTAAGAAAGTGGATGTAGGTGATTTCGCAGTTTTTGATTATGGTTATCAAAGAATAGGCGATAACAATTACGCCGTTGCTTCTGGGTTTGATGATGCCATAGGATCATTTATTGTTTCAGAGATTATGAAAGAGTTATCCAAAGACAAAAGCTTCTTTGCTGGAGTATATGGCGTATCTACTGTTCAAGAAGAGATAGGTCTTAGAGGAGCGCATATAGCTGCAGAAAAAATCAAACCAGATATTGGAATTGCGTTTGATGTTGGTTTTGCTGCTGATGCTCCAGAAATGGAGAAAAAACAAATTGGAGATACAAAATTAGGTGGAGGTCCAATAATTTCTATCGGACCAAATTTCAATCCTGTTGTTGTAAAGAAAATATTTGAACTTGCAGATAAGAATGAAATACCATATCAAAAGCATGCTGCTCCAAGAGGAACAGGAACCGATGCTAATGCTATTCAACTATCAGGTGCAGCTACAGCTTTGCTAGCAATTCCTAACAGATATATGCATACAGCTTCTGAAATTATTAGTCTTGATGATGTGAAAAACATTGTTCAGCTTGTAGTTGACTTTATAAAATCGATAAAGGAAGGAGACAATTTCTTACCTCTTTAATCTCCTCTTTTTTTTACTCTATCAACATTGTATAATCGAAATTCTTTACCGAGTGCGTAAGTGAGCCTGAGGATATTAGGTCTACTCCTTCTAATGCATAATCTTGTAGATTCTCAAGACTAATGTTACCTGATAATTCGATCAATACGTCCTTCTTAATTGACTTGATTTTTGGAATTGTCATTTTTATTAGTTGGGGAGAAAAATTATCTAACATAATAGTATCTGCACCAGCTTTGGCTGCTTCCATAGCTTGTTCTTCATTTTGAACCTCAACCTCAATTTTCTTACTAAAGCTAGTGACTACTTGAGCTTTTTTAACTGCCTCAGTGATTGAACTGAAACCTCTAAGATGGTTTTCTTTAAGAAGAATCATATCTGATAGATTGAACCTATGAGTATCTCCTCCGCCAGCAACAACAGCATATTTATCATATTTCCCTAAACCAGGAACTACTTTTCTTGTTGCACAGATTTTTAATTGAGGATTTACTTCATGAGCTATTTCAATCATTTTAGCAGTTTGTGTAGCAATACCTGATAATCTTCCAAGAATATTCAAGGATACTCTTTCAGCTTGTAGCAGATTGTGTATATTTCCGTTAAAAGAAGCAACAGCTGTTTTCTTTGATACCATCTCTCCCTCTTCTACCAAAAGATCTAGTTCTGACCCTAAAAACTCAAAGATTCTTTTTATGAAGATGAGACCAGCAACAATTCCTTCTTGTTTTGAATAGATTTTTCCTTTAGCATTTATACTTGGAAGAAGTGAAGTTGTAACATCCCAGTAAGGTATATCTTCCTTTATCCACTTTTTAATATCTTCATCAACTAAAACTAGGGGTATCATCCTTTTCTAACTCTCTGATTAGTATTTCAGCATATTGCTAACAGCTCTGTAAGCTTTTTTACGAATCTCTTCATCTAATTCGATAATATTGTCATCTGTTGGCTTTTCGAGAGCTTTCCAAATTGAGAAAAGATCATTTCTTTTCATACTAATGCATATCATTTTACTATCTTCAAACTGAGCACCAGGATATTCAATTTTCATTCTATCGATGAACCCTTGTTCTGTTAAGAAAAGAATTTTTTCATCTTTTGGAGCTTTAGCTGCATACCTGTGCATGTCCCCTGTTCCTCCTACAAAATCTACAGATTCAATGATTTCAGGTTTGCATTCAAAATGAGCAAGAGTTTTTGTATTATCATCAGTAATTAATTTTTCTAATCTTTTGATTGTTAGAGCATTATGTGTTCTACAAGAACCTGGCCAAGTTATGATCTTTTTACCAGTAATTTTTGCTAAATTATTTCCCATGTTCTCATCGGGAATGAATATTATAGAATCCTCTTCCAAACTATCTATGATTTTTCGGGCATTAGCTGAGGTACAGCAAATATCAGACTCAGCTTTTACATCTGCATTTGTATTAACATAACAAACAACAGGAGCTCCTGGATTTTCTTCCTTCAGTTTTCTAACATCTTCACTTGTTATTGAATCTGCTAGAGTACAATCCCTTCCTCTTGCTGGAACCAAAATTATTTTTTCTGGATTAAGAATTTTCACAGATTCTGCCATAAAATCTACTCCACAGAAAAGAATTCGTTTCTCTTTAATTTCTGTAGCTTTTTTAGCAAGTGCAAGCGAATCACCAACAATATCTGCAATTCCAAAAACAATATCAGCTGTTTGATAGGAATGAGCTAGTATCTTAAACCCCTTCTCTTTCTTTAGTTGATTGATTCTATATGTAAAGGGAGCAATTGATTCACAAGCACTTTTAGTCCATCCTAGAAGATTCAATTTTGTAAATAATCTATCTACTTCTTCCTCTAGTAAACCAAACTCCTCACTTCCTATTTCAGGAGTATCTTCTACAACTACCATCTCAACCCGACTACTCTTTCATGAATTGTATTTAAAGACTGTTTGATTAAGGTCAAAATTGAACTAAATTTTTCAATAAAAGTCTTGAAACTTAAGAAAATTACACTATTGAAACAATTTCTAGCATAGTATAAGCAATAATTGCCTATTATTCCTTAAGAAAAAGGTTGAAGAAGTATGTTTGAATGCTTCTAAATACATTTATGTATTAGTAATGTGTATAGCAAAAACATCTAAAGTTTGGTTTTTTTGTGGATAAATATAAATAAACATTTATCATTAATAGTAAAGTAAGGAATGTAGATGAAACCATGATTTTGGCTTTATATGTGTCCAATGAAGTTAGCTCGCAAAAGTTTGCTGGAATAATAAAGGAAAAACTTCTTGAAATTGATCCTGAAGTTGAAATCATTGAATTCGAAGATGAAGAATTGAATGAAAGCAATTGGGAAAATCAGATGAAAGATTTCTCCACACAAAAAGCAAATTGCATCATTTCAGTAGGTGATGCAGGTACATTTCTTAGAGCTATTTTTCTTTCAAGATCATCCGTTCCAGTTGTTGCTGCATCGTCTGAAAGTGTAAGTTTCTTTACTGAAATAAGTCCAGTTAATCTTCAGTATACCTTAACAAGTATCTTAAATCGAAAATATGATGTTGATAACTATCATAGAGTAGTTTTTCTAGATCCTGGAAATGGTATGCCAATTCCTGCACTAAATGAGATAGCTATATTCCCAAAAGATTCAGCTCTTTTAATGAATTATACACTAATAATTGATAAGAATCAGCTTTATAGAGGGAGAGCTGATGGTTTAATTGTGTCTACATCTCTAGGAAGTACAGGTTATGCTCTCTCCTCAGGAGGTCCTATAGCTTTTGGTAACCCAGATGTTCTAATTGTAGTTCCAGTTAATCCATTAAATAAAGAACACATCCCTTTGGTAGTTCCAATTGATTCAGAGATTAAATTGGTAAACTTGCGTTCAAGATCTCCTTTGGAAGCAATAATTGATGGCCAAATAAGAATAGGTATCGATGAGGAAGTATTGGTTAGAAAATCGTCCTCAACAGCTAGAATAATACGATTTCATGCAAAGAAAAACATACTTGCTAAACTAAGAAATAGATTAGTTGAATTAGATTTGAGATCTCTAGAACGTGTTCCTCCATCTGCAAAATATATCTTTAAATTGCTTTTAACTGAAGGAGAAATGACACAGAAAGAAATAATTGAAAGTACAGGTTTACCTAATAGAACTGTTCGAAACGCTCTATCTATTCTAAAAGAGAAGGGGGTAATTAATCAAAGACCTCATCTAAGAGATGCTAGACAATCAATCTATTTTGTTGACTAATTGAATAAACTAGGGTATTAGCAAATTGTCAAAAAGGCAATTCAGCTTGTGAATTAGTTTAATCTATTCTTCTTCAATTCGATTAGCACTATCAGATTTTTTAAATAGAGATTACAACAACAATATAGAGAAGGATATTGATGAACTTACTGGAACCATTAGTAATGAAGAAACTTACCATTTTAGGAACTACTGGTTCGGGGAAGACAACATTTCTGGAAGCACTTTTTGGTAATATTCAAAAAAATGATGTTGCCAGAAGAATATTTAGAGAAGTTGGGAATAATCTAGATTTCACTCCCTTGAAGTATAACAATTTTACTTCTAGTACAACAACAATCTCACTGAATGTAGTAAATTCAGTAATTATATTGACACGTTTTAACAAAGTAATTTTGAGGAAATATGATCAAGTTGAAACAATTGATTATGAATCAATTGATTCAGCATTTCAAGTAATTTTTAATGATCCAGCTGGTCAAGAAAGATTTGATTTTATGCAAGAAATAGCATTAAAAGGTTCAGACCTTGTTATTGTAATGGCTGATGGTACTAATATTTCCTCTTTGGAGAAGATACTTCATTACTTAGAAATGGTTCAAATGGAAGAGATAAGAAAACAAAGAAACATTCCTGTTCTTATTTTCATAAACAAATCTGATCTGCGAGATAAAGGGGTTTATCTGGGAAAAGAAGTAGCTGAAAGAGTAGTTTTTTCATCTATTATCGATAGGGAGTTAGTTTTCTATGAAACCTCCAATTTAGATGCAAATTGCTATGAATTACCTTTAACAATCATTTTCAATTATCTTGCTATGCAAGCATATCGCTGAACTTCTTCAGACTAACTAAATCTTTATCTATTTTGAAAATATGATTTTGTTGAAGGAAATGAAAAAGATTAAACAGCTTACTTTCAACATTACTCAAAGTAGGCGTATTAAGAACTATGCTCAAAAGAATAATATTCCTGAAAAATTATTACTAGCTCGATATCGAGATTTAATGCATAGTATCTATAAAGCTTGGGTGAAAAATCATCATGAAAATCCTGAGTTGCAGTTCAGAGAATTTTTTTTAGATATAATGAAACATGCAGAATTTGCTTTTAGATTGAAAGAGAGAGAAGAGCAACTAGTAATAATTAAGGATCATGTTAAAATCTTAGAGGATGCAATTGAAGAATACAAAGAAGATTATGCAAAAATCATTAAGATTGAACAAGCCGTTAAAGTTTCTGAGGAGGGGAATATATACTGAAAATAGCAACAACTCAATACAATGTCAAATTTAAAGACAAAATCCCTTGCGGAGATGAAGGGATTCTCGCTAGTGATCTCGCCTATTATCTCTACTACCTTGACTCTATTCCTGAAAAAATTATTGATTGGAATATGGAGGATCTTAATGTAAGGAGAAAAGAAGATGAAGATATTTTCAATGTACTAAGCAAAGAATATTCTAATTTGTTTAGAAGATATGCCTTAATCAGATTAAAAGCTAATGAACTGTATGAAGGAAACCGAGTAATTGCTCTTACTATAGGATTAGTAAGGCTAAAAATAATTCAATTTAAGGAATCAAATATAGGTTTTCCTTTAGACTACGATAAGTCTATAGAACAACTAGAATATTTTATCTATAGGTATCTTACAAAGAAACAAGACAAAAGGTTAGTAGAGCAAGTCGTTTTCGATGAAAAATAAAATGGATATTTTCTCGGGATTACAGACCTTTAGTTAAGGTTACAACCTTATCAACAAGGTTAGTATGATTCGTTGCATTGTTTATGTTAGGACTTCAACAGCTGATCAAGAATCAGGTTTAGAAACACAAATTGATGACGTTACTGCAAAAATCTATCAAGCTGGAGATAGGGAGATTATCAAAATCATCAAAGATGAGGATGTTCCAGGTGATAGTGATCCAGAATATAGAGAAGGATTCATAGAGATTCTACGAATGGTCGAAGAAAATGAATTTGACGAGTTGTGGAGTCAATCTAGAGACCGTTTATCTAGAGATGTAGACATTCTAGGATATATTCGAGTTATGCTCAAGAAAAAAGAAATATCTATCATCTGTTTAGATGATGAAGATAACAAAGCATTTGCTAGAATAAAGGATCTTTTTGGAGAAATGGAGTTAGAGAAATATAGAGAGAAACGATACAAAGGTATGTTACGAAGAATAAATAGTAAAAAAGTTATGTCTCGTCCTCCATTTGGATATACAGTTGATGAGGGGGGAAGCCTAATAGTTGATGAAAGTAAAATGGGGCTTATTAGACGTCTTTTTGGTGAGTTCGATAATCCTTTTGCATCACTAAAAACCCTAAGTATGAAATATAACATCCCCGTATCCACTTTGAGAAATATACGATCTAATCCTATCTATAGAACAGGAGAAGTAAGATGGGCTGGGAAAATAGCTTATTATGTGGATCCAATTGTTCCAGAAGATAAAGATCAGATGTTAAAAACTGAATGGGAAGGAAGCTGAATCCTTCTTATTCATACATTTCTCGAAAATATTCTTTTTCAAGCACTAATCTTACGTCAGGTATGTTTGTACTGAAGCCATATTCTGTGCTGAAACCGGAAATTAAATTAGCTGGTATTATCTCGAAATAAGGATTGTAAACTTTAACTTCTTTTGGTCTATCTTTCGCCCAAACCTCAGTGGATGGATAGCTCTGTATAGTAAAGGGAATAGCCTTCAAGAGTAGTTTTAGAGTAGTGCTCGCAACATAAAAAGGAATCTTAGATTGAAAGGCAAAAATAGCTAAAGCATGACAACCTATTTTATTTACTACATTTCCATTTGGAAAAATAGTATCAGCACCTATAAGAACCAAATCAGGATTCATAGCTTTAATTGCTCTCCCAACAGCTGCATCTACAAGATAATTAACCTTATACCCAAGATTAACTACTTCTAAGGTTAATTTTTTGCCTTCTAGAGCTGGTCTTGATTCAGAAATAGTTAACTCTGGAAGTTTATCGGTGTCCTGTGTTTCACTTAGTTTTTTGAGAGTGCTGAAAATTGTACTTGATCTTGACATAGTTACGATATTTTTACACTGAGAAATAATGGGTATTAGTTTGTCTATTAGTTGAGTTCTTTGTTCATCCATCTTTTCAATTACTCTATCCGCTAAATCCTCAACAACAACACCATGTTGAAAGAAATCCATGAAATAAATCAGAACATTTCGAAGAGCTGACATTTCTTTTTTAATTTCTATAACTTTACGGAGCATTTCTGAAAGATCAATCATATTGCCATATCTAGCAGGATCTTTTTGAATCTCAGTTCTAATAAGCTGAATAGCTTTACGAACAATTTCTTCAGATCCGCTGGTTTTATCAGCTTTCAAATTTGCAATTTGGTCTTGAAATTCTTCGGAATACACAAAGCTTCAGTTGGAAATGACTTTAAAAAGTTGTTTCTATTCCTTTTAAAGAACAAAAACTATAGACCAAAGAAATCCTTTTCCTCATCTATAATCTCGATGTATAAGCTATCGTACTTGTGAGTAAGATGAATTATGTTTTCAGGTAAAATCCTTTCCTTTGATTTTGTAAAGAATGTTCGTACTGTAGCTAAATCTTCTTCATCAGTCATCATATCTTCCTGAATCCTAATGATAAGAAGAGGAATTTTTCTGTTTTCTTCTAGAATGTCTTCTACATTTCTCCCAACTTTACGAACACATCCACTGTATTCTTTTTTCATTTTTCCCGCACCATTTTCGAGTAATCTCAATAAGCCTTCAAATGATGCCGGTATCGCTTTTTTAAGATTAAATCCGCTAACTATGAAATTGAAAGGAAATAAAAGAGCTATGAAGATTGCTAAGAAATAGATTAATGGAACAGGAAGCTTGAATAAGAAATTAAGAAACCAATGTGGTGTCAAAATTCGAGCTGCTCCAATAAGAACAACCCCTTTGCAGTTTGTAAGCGCTCTTCTACTGAGAAGCTCAATAATATT
>JAUWJS010000121.1 GCA_030607575.1 Candidatus Heimdallarchaeota archaeon
GCAATTTTCTCTTCGGGATTTAACTCTCTAACTTTTATCAATCTCTTGAGTATTGTTTGAAAGATTTTATCTATTAATAGAGGATTGTTTTGTAAAGACAATAAATCAGAAAAAACAACTTCCACCCCTGTTGCATTACTTGTCATTGCTCTTTCAATAAAAGAAGTTATGATGTGTTCATCGACATCTAAAGAATCTAATTCTTCCAATTCAAATTGTGTAATCTGTTCAATACCTGGTAGTGCAAACTGACCTTCAGCTTTTGAGTGGTAAAATTCACTGCCAATACTCTCATCTTTTGGAGGTGGAGTAGGTATTGTTTGAATAGTTTCTTCTGTTTCAATTATTTCCATTTCAAACTCATCTGTAAGAGTATCAGATTCTGATAAATCTTCATCTATTCCAGTTTCTATTTTCTTTGGCTCATCTACTGAAATTCCTTCCTCAAATATTGATTCTATAAGTTCTAGATCTTCCTCTTTAATTGAGATTTCAAGAGTCTTAACTTCTTCTTCTTTTTCTTGTTTAGGTTCTCGAACTCTAAACAAGTTGACAAGTTTTTCTCCTAAACCTTCAATCAAACCTTGAGGTTCAATAGCGATTTTATCTAATGAAATATCAATACTTCTCAGAACTGTATCAAGAAATTCTTGTGTTGATTGGTTTTCTGGAGCTAGATTTTCCACTAAAACAGTAACCCCTTTTTCTCTGAGAGAAGGAACTAAATCACTGTCTTTTGTATCAATTATTACTGCATCCACACAGTCTTTAACCAATTTTGCAACATTAACAAGATTTGCTTCAAAATCTGTTTTTTGAAGTATTACTTTTTCAATTTGACTAATTTCATTTCCAGACCAGAATGGAGAAATAATAGCTATTTTTCCATCAGTTTTTTGTAAAGTTTCTTTAAAGTGATTGGAATTGAACAAAATGAATAAAGAAACTATATCTGTTGGAATTATGATAACAGCTGATGCTGATGTGATTTTTTTTACTGCAATAGAGCATATTTTCATTTTATTTGTTTCTTCAAGATCTATTATACCAGTAATATCTTCAAGAACTTGATTTAGAGCTTTATTGCTATTTTTCGAATTTTCTTTTTGTCTTTCTAATTCAGAAGAAATTAAGAATTGACGAACTGGGATTTCCACTTCACCTTCTTTAATATGGAAAATTCTACTCTTTTCAAATAATGGATAAATAAATTCATTGTCAAATATTGTTGTAGTGATGTTTTTCCATGCCTTCATGTATTCTTCATTTTTAGGTTTAATACTGGTTGCATATTTTGATATCAGGTAATTGAGTGTTGAAAGATGTAAGGGATTATAAAATTCAAAAAATTGTCCTAACGTTTCAAAAACTGCCAATGAATCCATACTTTTCTTGGCTATAATTTCAATTATTTTGGTGAATTCAAGACTGTAAAAAAGTATTTTTGAGGGATCAGCGTGATGGATTTGAAAATCACTTGAATTATTAGCTATAATAGAATAAGGAATTATGTCATTTTGGAGTATTTCTTTTGTGAAAGGACTCTCCCTAAACCCCACAGAGATTATAGCTATATTGTGTTCAGAAGACATGTATTTGACACCAAGTATGGATATGAACTATTATTGGGATATTTATTTTACACACTTTCAATCGTACCATCATTCATAAAGATTTTTATGGATTACAGCTACATATCTTAATAATATTCCAATTAGAAGCATTGTAGAACAATAAGACTAAAATTGTTTATAAAGTGAAAAAAACAAGAATATTAAAGTAAAGCCAATTCAATTACACACTTACAAAATAAACAGTGTGAATTGTTAATTGTTTAAGAGCAGACTTATTATATGAAGTGTTGACTTTCGATTCTTTTTTTAATTTCATTAACATTTTTAAGTAAATCTTTGTTATTTTCATTTGTAAAAATATCCCAGTAATAGAACATTAATTGCTCAACCCATCGATAGTGTTTTTCAGCCTTAGAGAAGTTCGATTCATCAAGTAATATTAAGATATAATCGTTAAGAAGTTCAACAATGAATAAGGGATCAGTAATCCATTCTTTTTTATCTAATAAGCTACGAATAACGTCATTCTTATCCACACTAAATTTCTTTAAGGTTTCATCAGAAACTTCACTAGCAAGAGAATACATATACATGTTTGCTGTTACAAATAGGTAATCCCAAATGTGTTTAGAGAAGTGAAAATTCTTTTTCCGACTGTTTATTGTTTTAAGAATCCAGCTTAACAGTTCAATAGATGAATAATGTCTCTCAATTTCAATTAAATGTTTAATTAGGTGCAAATAGAGATATATTCCACTGTCTTTAACATCTCTCTCTTTGCATATTTCAAATAAAGGTTTTATCTCCTGTAACTCGCCGAGAAGATAGATAAATAATTCTAATAAAATGTCCCAATCTTTGAATTCACATAACTCACAGAGCAAATTAAGAGTTTCAACCAGATTATATTCCTCATCTAAATCTTCATCTTTAAAAATCTGGATGAGTTTAGAGATAACACTGAATTTTCTGCTTTTATAATCGTTCAGTCTACTTTTAAGAACCTCGAAATCTTGCGTGAAGTTATGACTCTTAGCAACAAGTCCCATAAAGGTTCGATAATATAGACTCTCCAAAATTTTCTCTTTCTCACCTAGTTTGTTTGCAAATACAACCAATTTATCGTTTAAAGCTTTCTTCTTTTCAAGGAATTCATTCGATAGAGAAAGATATATTCCCTTGGTCTGTAACCACGCATATTGATAGTAGAAATCCTTCCAGAATCTAGTGTCACTTCTTTTCAGGAAATCTTCAATCAATGCTTGGAAGAAATCGTGTATTGTTTCAGATGATACGTTAACACCGTAAGCATGAGTAATTAATTTTGATAATGGATTTAGATTATCAACATCCCTCAGAGATAAATCAAAGATGGTTATAGGATCTGCTTGAAAAATTTGTAAAATATCTGGGATTTTAAGGAAATTAAATGCAGACTTCAGTTTTAAGACTGAATCTAAGATTTTAACCTTAAGATCCCTAAAACCACCCTCTTGTAGATAAAATCGAAATAGATTTAGTTGAGGATTTTTTTCAGGCAGGTAAATAATAGCTTTAGAAGCAGGACAATTGATAGCTCTTTGAACTTTAAGTAAAACTTCTTCTATATCATCAATTTCATTCATTGTACTTTTTCTTTCACTTGATAATAAACCAATAACTGAATAATAAGGAGATAAGGTCGAGTGTAATGTCTGATATTCTTCAGGATCTACTTTGAAATCTTCTTTCATAAGAAGCATTATTCTTTCATTTTCTATCTCTAAATCAAGAACGAAAAAACACCTTTCTTCTTCAACAGTGAATCCTTCGATTTTCAGTGATTTTTCATGTATATAACTATATGATGCTTTTTCGATAATTCTTAGAAACTGTGAATAAGAAGTTGTAGGAAAATTATTGGTAATAGGGCTAATGACTTGTAGATATGACTTTTTCTTGAGATCATCAGTGTTTATTGTAATAGATTTTGCACTAAATGGATCAAATAGAGGATTGAAAGACATAAAATAAAATATCAAACTGGAAATCTCTGTTATTTTATTTTTTATAAGAGGTTCAATTTCAGAATACTTTTTCTCTTTAGCAAACTGATATGCTTTTTCCATTAAGTTTTGAGCTTTCTCATAGTCGTTAATATTATAAAAGGCATCAGACAGTTTTTGACACAAAAATAAATATTTTTCCTCATCATTCCATCTGGAAGATTGTAACAGTAAATCTGCAAATTGATACAAGATTTCTGGTTCTACAAGCATAAGAGATTTGGCAAACAAAACATCAATATTATTCAGTATTTCTGAAAATAAGTGGGGAGCTGAACCCAACTGTATTAAAATGCTAGAAATGTTATTCTTAATCTCATCAAACTTTTCTTTAGCAAATGGGAGATCTAAAGAATTCATAACAGTCAGAAGATAAACAATAGCAAGAAAAATAGAATGTACATCTTGTAGAGAGTCTTTTAGAACGTCAAACCATTTAAGAGTAGAATCAAATCCCTTGATATATTCATCTGTTTCCCAATAGGTTCTAGATTGTAGCTCAAGAACTATTGTTGCATTTTCAGAGAAAAACTCAGGATGTTTTTGGATTTTCTTAATCTCTTTGAGGACTTTCTTGTAGTTTCGTCTTTTGTAATAATCAAAAGCTAGTTGAACCCTTATTCCAATTTCAATATCAAGAATTTTGATTTTTTTAGCTAAGGAAAGAGCGTTTTCAAGATATTCTAGCTGCGATTCTCCCTTGTAATTTGCTATCTGAGCATTCAGAAGTAGTGTTTTCATTTTTGTAAAGTCATCTTTCCACTTACTTGCGAGACTATAGAGTACATTACATATTTCTTCTGCTGTTTTGATTTGACCTTTGGTCAAAGCTTCTTGTCCTTTTAGAGCTAGATTAATAGAAAGAGTTTCTTTATCATTATCAAACTCAACATTATATCTAGTTGCAATTTGAGAAAGCTCTTCATCATAGTCTTTCTCTAATTTCTTACTCTCTTTAAGCCTACTCTCTTCTGGGGACAATTTACTAGAACCTTCCAACAAATGAACTTCCAGATGTATGTTTATCAACGTTTTCTTTCAACAAAAGAGGTTAATAAAAAGGGTACACGCAATAAAGTTCATTAATGTATCAACCAAAAAATGATTAGTGGTTCAGAATGAATGAATCAAGCTGGAGAGAAAGAATGCCTTGGAAAATAAACTATCCAGATAAATCTGTATTCGAATATTTCTTAGAAATTTCAAAAGGTTTTGACGATAATAAGATTCTTTTCAAAGAGGGATCAAAGGATTACAAAACTAAAGATGTACTTGAAAAGACCAATAAGTTGGCATATTTTTTGGATGCTAATTCAATTGAAAAGAATGAAACAGTAGCTATTTTGTTACCTAACTCGATTGGGTTTGTAATTTCGATTTTTGCGTCATTTCAAGTAGGGGCTAAAGTTACACTAATTAACCCGCGCTTATCACAAAAAGAGATAGCTTTTCAGCTAAGAGATTCTGAATCGAAAGTGTTGATAACAAATCACATGTTGTGTGAAAAAATTATTGAAATAGTAAATCAATATCAGTTCAAGGCTAAGATTCTTGTCAGTGAACCAGAAGAATCAGGAAAGGAAACTACACTAGATAAAGAATATGATTTAGTTTTATTATCGAGTATTCTTAGTAAAGAGGAAAAACTAACAGAAATAAGGAGCAAAGCTTCAGACTTAGCTTTTCTTCTTTTCACAGGAGGAACTTCAGGAACCGCTAAAGCCGTGATGCTAACTCATTCTAATGTTATCGCAAATGCTCTTCAATTTAATGAATGGGCAAAGGAAATACCACAAAAATTCACTGGTTGCGTTGTTTCAGCTCTACCAATGTGTCACAGTTTTGGTTTGCAATGCAGTTTCCTAGCACCACTTTTTAGGGGTGAAATGATAGTCATTATTCCAAAATTTGATCCAAAGAGCTTACTCAAATTAATGGTAGAGGAAAAAGCTACTTCTTTTTATGGTGTTCCAACAATGTATATAGCTCTTCTTCGATCAAAAATAAAGAGTTATGACTTAGAGAGTCTAAAAGTTTGCGTTTCTGGAGGATCAGCATTACCCAAAGAAGTTCATGAAGAGTTCAGAAAAAAGACATCTTTGAAGATTACGGAAGGTTACGGATTAACAGAATGTAGCCCTGTTACTCATATCAATCCTTATGGCAAAGCGATTGTCAATTCCATAGGTAAACCTCTCACTGACACATTAGCTCGATTGGTTGATTTTGAAACTCTCGATGAAGTAGAAGAGGGTGAAGTTGGTGAAATTGTCATTTTAGGTCCTCAAGTTATGAAAGGATACTTTGGTAAAGGTTTAGAATCTTCCAATGTTTTTACTTCAGATGGATGGTTAAAAACAGGTGACTTAGCTCGAATAGATTCTGAAGGATATTTCTTTATTGTTGACAGATCCAAAGATGTTATCAATTCTGGTGGACTTAAGATTTATCCTAGAGATGTAGAAGAAGAACTCTACAAACACCCTGGAGTTTCACTTGCAACCGTAATACCAGTTCCAGATGATTATTTTGGTGAAGTAGGAAAGGCTTTTATTGTTGCAAAAGAAGGTCAAAAAATCACTGAAGATGAAATGAGAGAATTCTGCATCAATCAATCCATAACTAAGTACAAAATTCCCAAAACTTTCGAATTTGTTGATTCTTTGCCTTTAAGCGCAGCAGGTAAAGTTCTTAAAAGAGAGTTAATCAAAAGAGAATCTGAATAGTTTTCTTAAATCTGATTTTTCTTAAAATTCTTTGAAAAGTTTTTTAAATTGAGATATTAATACAATCAAGGTGGTTTCTTGGGGTTGGAAACAGGGGAGGACAAAAAGAAGTACGAGATTGAGTTACTTGAAAGCTTAATTGATAATAGTCTATATGAGGAAGCTCTATCTTATCTAACTAGAGCAATTACACGATATGACGATATTAGTTTAAAATATCTTAAAGGAAAAGTCTATTATTTAATGGGTAAATTCGATGATTCAATCACTGAATTGTCCAGTGTTATCGCTGAAGATTCTGATTATTGGGAAGCTTATGAACTTCTAGGAGAGATCTATAGA
>JAUWJS010000105.1 GCA_030607575.1 Candidatus Heimdallarchaeota archaeon
AAAAAGATCCATTTATTCCAGCATTGTTAATCCAGATGTCAATACCTGATATCTTTTCATTACTAAATTGTACAAGTGCTTTAACATCCTCAATTTTAGTCACATCACAAACAGTTCCATGAACCTCTGATGCAGGATTTAAACTCTTTATCTTACTTACAGCAGCATCAACAGCTTCTTGTTTTCTTGAAGATATAATTATCTGATCTCCATATTCAGCAAATGTTTTAGCCAATGCAAAACCTATACCCCTTGAGCTACCTGTAATAACTATTTTCATAAGAAGATATTAGATGAATTCTTTTTAATGGTTTTTACATAACACTTTTGGTTTGAATGTATAGCTCTATCAACACCTCCAGAAAATGCTATTACTACTTTCTTATCTCTAAAATAATCCAGTAAGTTGTTTTTAATCTCTTGAATCATCAGTTTCATGTTGGCTGATAAGCTAGTGTATTTATCTTCTATGATTTAACAAGAAAATTGTTTAGCAATGAAAAATTAATAGAAATTATGAAGAAATACAATCGCTTAAAGGCGTAAAATCGAAAGGAATATTTTTCCCGATAAAAGATATTAGCTCCATATATTTTCGGGGGATTACTTCATGTTATAAGAAGAACCCACCTTTTTAGAAACTATGCATGTTAATGTTGTTACTTATGTAAGGGTTAGTACTTCAGATCAAGAATCTGGAAGAGACACACAGTACGATGTAATTGATAAGAAAATCAACACTGTTGGATATAGACATGTTCTTGAAACATTCGTTGATGAAGATGTTTCGGGGGACAGTCATGTTCAAGAAAGACCTGGTTTTAAGAAGATGTTGGAATTTATCCAAATGCATAATACACAGCGACCTGAAGATCCCGTCAAAGAAGTTTGGGTACAAACACGTGACAGGATTTCAAGAGAAGTAGATATGTTAGGATATGCTTCTGTGCTCTTGCGAAGCAAAGGAGTAGAAATTCGAGCAACTGAAGAATCTGATGAAATGCTTGTCACAAGAATTTACGACCTTCTAGGAGAGGAAGAGCTCAAGAAATATAGACAGAAAAGAATGTATGGAATCAAGCGAAGAATACAAGATGAAAAGATTATGTCACGTCCTCCTATAGGTTATATTATAGAAAATGGAAAACTGTTAATTGATGAAGAAATGAGACCTAAACTAGTTGAGATTTTTCAAATGTTTGAAGATAATGTCACTATGTCTACAATTAGCAACAAATATGACATTCCACGAAGTACTTTAGCTTATTTAAGAAAAAATCCTATTTATCGAACTGGTGAATATTTCTGGAAAGGGAGAGTTGTTTATCAAGTTGAGCCAATCATAAAAGAAGGAGACGTAGAAGTCAGAGATGAAGACGACTTCTATAGCTAACTAACTTTTTTTTCTTTCATTTTCTATTTTCCATTTTTCTATAATCTAGGAAATCTTTTAAGTAATTGCATCAATTGTTCTAGTTGAAAATAGCATGAAGAATAGTTTGAGAAAGTGTGCTCTTATCTTTTTCTCATGTATTTTATTCATTTCAATGTCTTACACAGTCGAATCAAAAGATTCAGAATTTCTTTATGAAATTGTGGAATTTTCAGATTCAGATGTTTTTATCTCTGTCGCAAGTGATCAAGATTTCATAGATTATGGTTTTTCAGGTTCAGGAACTGCTTTAGATCCATATATTATCGAAAACCATGTAATTGACTCATTTGATTATGGTGTAGGAATACATGTTGAGGATACTACAAAACACTTTGTTATTAGAAACTGTTCAATTGAAGCCTTATGGACATGTATCTTTGTTCGTGATGCAGCAGATTATACTGTAACTATAACCAATAATAGTCTCAATACAATTTATACAAATCAAATATCTAGTAGAGGTTTAGATTTAAGAAGAACTAATGGTGCTTCGATAACAAATAATCTTTGTATATATGAGTCTGTTAGCTATTTGGATGAATATGGAGATTTTGGTATTTATTTGGAATATACCGATAATACGTTAGTTGAGAATAATATCTGTTTGAATCAAAGTGATAGTGGAATTTTTGGAGGGGGGGAAAATAACACTTTTACTAACAATTTATGTTCTTTCAATTTCTGGGGTTTAATGGTTGGAGGAAGAAATACTATCATAAAAAGTAATATCATTACTAACAATATCGAAGGATTAGATACAGGCGGTGCTGAAGTAGAGATAGATAACAATACAATTGGATTCAATGAGAGAGATGGAATAATGACATATGGTTTAGTAGATTCAGAAATTACAAACAATGTAATTGAATTCAATGGATGGTATGGAATTAGGTCTTGGGACATTCATAGATGTAAAATTGCATACAATTTGATCAGAAACAATTCTGGATATGGAGTTTCACTAGATGTAGATTCAAGATTTAACACTGTACATCACAATTATTTTATTCATAACAACATAGATGGAACATCTCAAGCATATGATTCTGGAAGAGATAACTCCTGGTATGAAATTGAAACAAAAGAAGGCAATTCCTGGTCTGATTTGGGTCAAAACAGTACATATCATATCGATGGAAAAGCAGAAAACAATGACCTTTATCCCCTGAATGAAAATCTAGAAAGAACTTCTACTACAAAATTATATTATTCAGTAACAATGATTTTCTTGTTGGTAATCTTACTACATCTGAATAAACGAAAAAAAATAAGGTTTTAATCTTAGAGTTATCTCTCTAGCTTAATTAATAAAATATATCCCCGTAAATCTCTCATATTCACCTGGTAGTTTACCTATTTTTTCTAGTCAAACGGCTTATAAGTGTGTATAAGTAGCATATTTATTTATTATCCTTAACAAAGAAAGAAAATCTAGATGTTTGTAATGAAAGAGCAAGAAAAAACAGAACAGCCTATAAAAACTCATTCAATATTCATTTTTTCAGGATGCATTTTATTTATCATTGTCAGTTTTCTAAATATTGCGCATAATTTATATCTTAATAATTCAGACTATTATCAACTGATTGAATACATCCTTTTTGCATTTACTGCAATTAGTTTATTACCAATTGCATATGGCATATATTCCATTACTGATATCTATTTTGTTGATCATATTACAAAAATAGGGAAACAAACTGCTTTGTGGATGACAGCGTTTTCAGTCGCAGTACTCTCGGACATAGTATTTCTTGGATGGCCATTCTTAGCAGGATTAACTGGATATACAGTCATCCTAGGTAGGATTTTTGGTTTTTATTTGTTAAATAAGCTATTAAGGAAAATCGATAGAATTTTTTCTCTAAAAATAGGAAGTGCCTTTTATTCAATTTATGCGTTCTTTTCAATTATAATAGCCGTTTTTAGTGCTATAGCAAGTTATGTTGCTGATGAAGCGTTATATGCTTTCTTGGTCACATTCAATGGATTCGTTGAATCAGGATTGATGATTGTTGTAGGAATAAAACTAATAGTTGATATCTCAAGAATTAGAAAGTTTGTTCTAACTAAACCTCTCTTACCTTATGAAGCTAAAGTAGCGTTCTTAGTTAAAGATAGAAGATTAAGAACCGAAATCCCTACTACTAAGGAGCATATCCAATCTAGAACTTTTATTTCTCTTCTTCAACAGAAGACTAAATCTGTGGAAACAGAAGAAAAACAAAAGGAGCAGAAAGAAATAGAAGTGAAATTTAATCTGATTAATTGTCCTGTATGTGGTGAAAGAACTGATATGTTCTTAGAACATTGCATCCACTGTCAAGTCAACTTATTCACTCGAAAAAGAACCGCAACAAGTGAATATTCCGAGATTATTAGTTTAGAGGAGGAACCTAGAGGTTCAGTAAGAAGAGTTCTGTCAATTAGGAGAGAAAGAATTTTACAGGATTTTGTAGTAACAATTTTTCTTGTAACATTTGTTATTTATTCCTTTGTTTCTAGTAATGAAACCCTCATTATCGTTTCGTGGCTCATAATTGCGATAATTGCAACCTACTTAATAATCAAATATGTTGTCCTTTTCTTCTTTGGAAAAGGTTATGCGATTACTTCTCTTGTAAGCGATATAAGTTATCTATTTCTGTTCTTCCCAGGAATCATAATTCTTGTATCGTTTATTTTCACTACAATATTACGTCAATTTATTCAAATTGACAACAGTTTCTATAGATTGCTGAACCTTTTAATTATTATTACATTGGAAATCATTGCAATTTATGTTGTCATAAATAGAAAGCTAGAAAGAGCAAACATGAATCTTCGAGATTACATAAAATATAGACTTAATTTTGATGCTAGAGCTGAAGAAATGAGGAAAGAGAAAGAGAGAATACAAAGAAAACGAACTAGTTTTGATAAACTAGACAAAATTGCATCTCGAGTGAAAAAGCAAGAAAAGGAAAAGACAATTACTTATAATAAATTCGATTTCAAAGAAAGATTAGAAGATTTAGGCAGCCCCTTAAAACAACAAGAGCAAAAAGAAAAAAGCAAATAATAACAAGAAATATTTAGTTCAAGGAATACTTTCCAGTAAAGCGTTCATAAACACCTGGTAGTTTACCAATTTCTTGCAGATGAAGTAACCAAGCATGAGCTTCAGTTTCAACTTGAGGTTCCATTGCAGATCTATCGCCACCACCTGTACCCATCTGCATTTGGAAAGGACCCCAAGGACCTATACCTTGCATGAAACTTGCTTCAGCTAAAACAACAGCTGCAAGATCTTTTAGATAAATTTCATCAGATACATTGACTAAACAGCGAGTAAAAGCTCTAACTAGCCAAGTAACATAATCGTTAATCCAGTTTCCCATCATCCTTTTAGCCATGTTCATGGCCATTCTTCCCATTGGAAAATTAGTTTTATAGTTGTCAAAATCAAATCTGCTTAAGGCAAAAGGAATGAGTATTTGTTCTAACTCTTCAACTTCGTGTTCACTCATGAAATTAAGTAATATTTTCTTACTTATATATTATTCCACTCGTTTAAAACCACAGCATGAATGAGCATGGCATTATTGGGAACAAATCTTTATGTTTCCATTCTTCAGGAATTCTTATACCAGTATGCTCTAGAATATGTTCAACTTTAGAATAACCAATAAGAATTTGAGATAGCTGATTAATTGAAAATTCTAAAATTTTCTCCTTGGCAATATTTTGACCTTCGATTTTCGATGCTATACAGTTTCCATTATTTATTTCCAAATTCCAAATACCACTATTTTCTGAAAGAACATTGTCCTCGACTTGAAAATATAGTTTTTCATTCAATGCAGAGTGATAGTCTAGTTGTTCAAAAGCCTTCTTAACATCTAAAATTCTAAACATTGCTGGCCATTGACTAAATTTGTGAGTGTCCTTTACTCCATCTAAATAGCTTTCAATTTCCTCTTGAACTGGGAGTGTTAGTGATATTTGATTTATGTCTGCTTCAAAATTTCTTAAGAACGCAAAAAGACTATGCTTAGCTTGGATGTCAATATATGCAAAATCCATTATTTGCATATTGTTTTCCCACTCTTTCGCTTTTTTGAATTTCAAGGAAATATATGCAACAGGTTTTTCATCTCGTTCTATGAGGTAAATTTTGAAGTAACCTTGTAGTTCTCCTCTGAGTAACCAAGCATCAACATCCCCTATGATTCTCGTATATTTGTTTAGTGCATTTTTAGCAACTTGAATCAGAGGAAGGTAATCCTTCTCATCTGTTACATCACATATCTTGATATCATTTTCAAGCTTGAAATCTGATTTTATATCGCTTGGTTTAAAATGGTAACTGATGATTTTTTCAGCATTTCCAAATCCAAACTTTTGATAAAAACTGTGATTAAAAGGCCAGAGAGCTGCAACAGGATAATCTTGATTCTTCTTATCTACAATTAATTTATTCATTAACTCCTTAACATATCCTTTTCTTCTCTCTGTTGGATTAGTCATAACTCCAGCAATTCCAGCACAGTCGAATAAAGTATCTCTTATGAACATTTGAAACTTATATGCACCAGCGGCTGCTAATAGAGTATTTTCTTCAAATGCTCCAATCATTTTCAACTCTTGAATTCCTGCAAAGAATTTTTCCATTTCTTTGGTTGGTTCATGAAAACATAGTGTAGCTAACTTAACAGCTTGGTTAATATCTTCTGTATCTTTGAACTCTCTAATCATCATAGTTCTGACAAACTTCATGAAAAGTGCTATTTCAATCTAATGATTAATAACAGAAATATAGAAGGAGAGAAGTTAAAGCCTTCTCTTAAAATAATCTACAAAAAGTTTGAAGGTTCTAATACGCATACCAATATCAGAAAAAGCTCCATGCCCTTCATCAGCAAATTCTACATACTCGTATGTTTTATCTCCTTCTGTTCCTTCTTTCCAACCCATTTCAATTAATTTATCTCTGAATTGCCTGCTCTCTTCAACAGGACATCTGGGGTCATTAACTCCGTGTATCATCTGAATTGGAGTTTTGATATTATCTATGTAAGTCATAGCCGAGCCATTTTTCCAGACCTCTTTGTTTTCTTCATATGTTCCTAAGTGCTGAACTAAGAAGTATTGAAAATGAGGTTTTGATTTATCATACATAGTTTTCAGATCTGATATGCCTATCCAAGCTGAACCTGTTTTCCAACCAGCATCTGCATATTTGGTTAGTTGAATGAAGGTCATAAATCCACCATATGAACCTCCAAAAACACCTATTCTATCAGGATCTACATAGTCTAAAGTTTCAAGATATTTTTTTGCATAAACTACATCTTTACCATCTCCACCTCCCCAATCCTTTAGATTAAGTTCCATGAATTCTTTTCCATAACCAGTACTACCTCTGATATTAGGATTCAAGATAACAAAACCTTCATGAGCAAAAACTTGTGAAAACATGTCAAACATTTGAAAATATTGTCCTGTGGGACCACCATGAACATTGACTAAGGCTGGATATCTTTTCCCAGGTTCTAGTTTAGGAGTATACATTGTTGCTGCAATTTCTTTACCATCAAAAGTAGGATACTTGATGTACTGCTGCTTGTTAAAATCCTCTGCTGTAAAATCTGTTTGAGGATGTATAATAATTTCTTCCTTGTCATTTTCTAGGTCATATCTAGCTAGAACCATAGGTGTTTCTGAGTCAGTTCTCATATAAATCAGATACTTATCTTCTAGAAGGAAACTTGTATAATATGTAAGCCCTTTGAAATTTAGCTCCTTAGCTTCTTTTGTAGAAATATCATATAAAATAGGTTTAATTTCAGCTTCAAAGTTTCTTAGAACAATTAATCTCCTACTATCTTGTGTGAAACTAGCTGGGGTTTCATCAAATTTTCCATCTCCTAACCATTCTACTTCATCAGTTTCCAAATTATAGTATCCTGATCTATTTAGACCTGAATGATCACTAAGAACAGCTAAATATTTACCATCGGGAGATACTCTATTGAATCCGTCATTAGATTCGTCAGATACACTGAATAATTTCTTAACTTCACTACCATCATCTTTGATTGCCCATAGATCATAATTCTTTACATTATAGGTATCATTATAATTGAAGTAAATCCATCCGTTTTTACTCCATTCAGCTTTTCCCCATACAGGTTTATCGAAGGCAGTTAGTTGTTGAACCTCTTCTGTTTCTAAATCCATAATAAACAAATTTAGCTGATCATGTCGATTAGAAGAGAAAAGTAGTTTCTTACCATCTGGACTCACATCAATTGGGTAGTCTTGAGCTTTCGGTGTATCAGTTAGCTGTTTGCTTTCCTTTGTTTCAGTGTTGAAGAGATAGATATTATGTTGTTCATCACCATCTTTATCTCGGGGGTAAGTTATGTGAATATCATCTTTTAACCAGATAAAACCTGCTCTAATTGCTTTTGGCAGCTCTCCATCAGTTACTTGCTCATATTCCATTGTAGCTGGGTCTAGAATGTAAAATTCTTGACGCTTTGTTTTATTCCAATAAAACCCAATCTTATCCTTTTTATGATTAGGTATTATAAATAAATAAGATGGAATAGAAGCTAATTTTTCTAAAGTTATTTCTTTAGCCATTATAATTCAATCAATGTGTCTAAGTTTATAATAAAAAGTATTTCTAAATCACGATAAAGGACATTCTAAACTAATATCAAATCCCTTCGAACAAAGTTTTTAAAGAAGCTTCGGAAGTAATTTTGTCATGATAACAATAGATGTTCTTTGGGCAGCAGGGATAGGTTATCTTTTAGGTTCAATTCCAATCGCTTGGATTATAGTCAAACTATGGTTAAGAATAGATATTCGAACTGTTGGTTCGAAAAATGTTGGTGGAAGAAACGTTATTCGAGCTTTTCAAGCAGAAGGAAAACCAAAAGGGCTAGCTTATACTGTTGGAATAATTGAAGCTATACTTGATATGTTAAAGGGTTTCTTTGCCATGTGGTTAGCTATATACATCTCGTTCGCATTTAGTAACGGTGATCTCTGGGTTATAGCCTTTGCTGGTCCTGCAGCAATTCTAGGTCATAACTGGCCTATATGGCTTTGGGGTCCAGGCGGAAAAGGTGTTGCATCTACTTTGGGTTCTATGATATTCTTTAATCCAATTTTCTTACC
>JAUWJS010000118.1 GCA_030607575.1 Candidatus Heimdallarchaeota archaeon
GATGTCCCATGGGGAGCAGCCTCATTTTGCAGCTCGACAGTTCTCCTAGTTTCTTCAATCGCTCCAAACACCAAACTGAGAACCATGTCGTTGTAGCGATGGAAGATGGAAGCATAGTAGGTTCTGGCTCTTGTGCGATAATGGAAAAACGAGTGAATGAAAAGATACTCAGAACAGCATACAATTACAATCTCTTGGTTGATCCCAGTTACAGACGTAAAGGTATTGCTGCTCTCCTTAGTGATCGTAGAGAGGAGATTGCAGTAGACCGAAACTGCGATCTGGTCTTTTGCCAGATCACCGAGGGGAATATCCCATCCACCAGATTACAAGAAAAGAGGGGTTTCATGCACGTTAAAGACTCCACAAGCTACCTAGTTATGGTCTTCAAGCGCCAAAAGTTATCAACCAATGCTGAAATTAGATCTGCTGAAAAAGAGGACCTTCCACGCATCGTTGACCTCATCAACAACACTCACAGCGAATATGACCTCTACAAACCTCTCAAGATTGACGAGTTTAGTGAGCTCTTGGAGAAAAGAGCATACTACGACCTTTGTAACATCATTGTCTATGAAACAGAAGGAAAAGTAGAAGCATGTCTTGGATACTGGGACTATAACAAGGTCATAAAGATGACAGTTATTCAACTCTCCAGAAGACATCAATTCATGGATTATCTACTTGCTTTTCTAGGTATTTTCACTAAGATGCCAAGAATACCAAATTCCGGACAGCTGATGACACAATACTTCCTCCAAGACATAGGTTTTACAAAACCCGAATATCTCACTGAATTAGTAAGACATCTCAATAATATGGCACTAGAAAACAACATCCAGTTTCTCACAATGTTAGGAGTGGAAGCTCCAATTTCAGATGTCTTATCAAAGTTCATGAACGCAACCTCTACAGAACATATCTACGCTAAACCGCTCAAAGACTTAGATTTAACAGGTTTTGGGCAGAGGAAGCTCTTTCTCTCAATGGAATAGACTACCCGCTACCATCACTTTTCTGATTTTCAGGTTTCCTCCAACAGGATAGGTTACTTTCACAATGCACCCAGATCCAACCTATTTTTCCTGAAGTTCTAGCAACGTTCGTACATTGACAATACCAATCAGTGCCAACAATACGGAACGAGGTGGAAAAGTAGCACTTCCGGCAATTTCTGATAGGTTCAACAGAAGATGGAAGGATACCCGCCTTCTTTTCAACTGCTGTAAGTAATTCATCAAGTTCATGGTCAAGAGTAGGTATATTCTCTTTAGACGGGACGTACTCTTTCCTATGTTTCCGAAGCGTTTGTTTTGCGGTCTTCTTGAGCATCATATTGACGTAATCTTCGTCCTCTGATGTGAATTCAAACAGCACTCGACTAGGTCGTGGTGCGATTATCTCCTGTTTCTTCATTCGCCGTGATAGCAAATCTACTCCCTCCTTTCGCTGTTCGTGTATTTCATTATCCAAGTAATAACTATGCTTATCGAAAAAGAATAGCACGATATTAGTCTAGTTTCAGCCCGGATGTGAACAACTATCATGATGGAGGTGAACTACTTCTAGACCACTATCCGCTACCATTTCTTATTTTGTAGCTTTTTGCTTGAATAGCAACTTCCATAATATTGCTTGAAATGATTCATAAATCAAAATACAAATGAATTTGATAATTTAGTTAATTATGAATTGTTCTTGAAGTGTTCAGGTAAAAGAAGTGAGTTTAGTAATTATAGAATAAAGAGTGTCAAAAATGGAAGTTCTGTTTTTGTAAGTATTTATTTATTTCATATTTAGGATTATCTTGATGTGTTTTTATATTCTTATTTGATTGAATCTATAAGTCGAACAAGAGTCAATCGAAAGTGATGAAATGAAGGATTCCAAGAATTTTAAAATGAAGAAAAGGGAATCCTCTTCACTATCATCTCATAAACCTCCTAATTATGCAAGAAGTTCTATCTTTCTCACCATCTTACCATATTTTTTTGTTCTTTCAGTGGGGGTGGCTACTTTTATCTTTCTTTTCCCAGAGGTTATATCCAAAGTATTTCCTTCTTTTTCATTTGATTTAGTTGCTTTTTTCACAAATTTAGGACAAAAAATCAGTGATCCACTTCAAAGAATATTCTCAAAGGTAGGATTGATTATTATCGCAATCTCAGGAAGTTTCATTTTGGGTTGGTTCTTTTCTCCATATATAATGTCAAAAAGTAAGAACATTTTTTGTCAAAGAAAATTGTTTTTTCCTTTTTATTATAAAGTTACAAGTGTTCTGTTTGTTTCTAATACAGATACTGAAGTGTTAAGACAACCTCATCATTCTGCTCTTTTTCATGCTGAATTCTTTCCTTTTATTGCTGCAAGTAGTAAGACTATTCAGATGACAATAATGAAATATAAATCAACAGTAGGGATTTATTTCACTATTACAATGAAAGGTTTTTCAAGAAAGAAACTAGTTAACAATATTCAACGAAAAATGCTGTATATAGCAAACTACCTAGACACCTATTATTCTAGAACCAGTGACATTTTAACAGCTGAGCAAACAAAACTGCTTCTTGATGTTTTCAATAAAATGAGATTCAAATCCTCTCTTACTATACATCTTGAAGATATATCTCTAATGGACTTAATTTACAGTACACTCTCAAAAGAAGCTTTTACTGACAATTTTTACATATCACTTGTTGCCAAAAGAAAGAAAAAAGAATCAGATACTTTTCTTTTTCAGTTTGATTCTTTTTCTGATAATGTGCAAGCTTTAGAGTATTTCAGACATGCTACAGGTTTTTCTAAAAAGTCCTCATTAAGGAAGAAACAACTTGTAGAAATCGAAACAATGTCAAGATATATTTTCATCCCTTTAAACTATCAAGGAACGTTTCCTCTGCATTCTAGAAAGATAACAACCTCTCAGGAGGATTCTCAATCCATTCTTCTAGGATATGAGAGTAGAAGTGGATTTACAGTAGATGAAATTACAATTGAAGTTTCTCATCTCCTCTACAATACTGAAATTTATGGAATGATAGGTCAAGGAAAAACTCGATTAGTAACCAGTATTATTGACCAACTCTTGCAACACAAGATCCCTTGTTTGATATTTGATATCAAGGGAGAATATGCTACAACTTTCGTAAATGAACCTGGTGTTGAGATTTATACAATGGGGGAACCTCACCCTTTATGCATAAACCTTTTTGATACTGCAGATGAAGATGATGTGCGAAGCACTCTTCTCATCATTGAAGAAATGATGGCAACCTCAAATCAAGAATTCAGTCCATCGATGAAGAATCTCTTTGAAACAGCTCTTTTCAAAACTCACCTAGACAAAGAGCGTTCCTTAGAAACTTTTGTTAACCACCTACTTACACTAGCTAAACAAAACCGCCATATTTCCTCCATCCAACACACTCTAGACGCAGTTCTTAACAGAATAAACTTTATCTTCAATCCAATCAATTTTGAGGTTTTAGGAGTAAATGAAACCACCTTAGATTTTGATCTCTTGAATCAAGATAAGAGTATCATCTTTGACCTAAGTCAATTTCAAAGAAGAGCAGCAAGACCCTCAGATATCTTTCTCATATGCAATTTGATTCTCAAGATGTTCTATCGTTTTGCTTCAGCTCAAGAGCTTACGAATAAGTTACGTTATGTTATTGTTTTAGAAGAAGCAATCAATATTATCCCTCATTTCTACAGAACTGAAAGTTCTGCTTCACTAATTACTGCCGAAAACAGTTTCTTACTTGGTAGATCTTTAGGTATCGGTCACGTGACTATTTCTCAAATGTGGGATAGTGTTAGTCAAGTTGTTCACGCTAATTCAGCAACTAAGATTGTTTTCCGTTCAGGAGGAAGGATTGATAAACTTACCTCAGCTTTGAATTTGCAAGAGAAAGATTTCAGTAGACTAAAGATTCTTCCAAAAAGACATTGTTTTGTTAGTGGTGATCATCAGACAACTGAAATGGTTACCTTAGATTTTTTGAAAGAACCATTGAATAGACAACAATACGCTGTTTCTCTCAAGAAAAAGTATCAATTTAGTAGCTATCCGTTGTTATACTCAAGTTTTATAGCTATGAGAACATCTCTCTATGACGAATTCTCAAAATCGAAAGAGAAACCTAAGAATAAAATTAAACAAGATAAACCAAAACCTTCCAATGCTAATCTGCCAAATACAAAGACTCTACAGAGTAAAAGAGGTACCAAGATTGATGATCAAAAAACCATCATATCTGCAAATATTCATAAATCTGAGGAAGACAGTGTTTGTAATACTTTTTGTTCTTTAAAGTCACAAGAACAAGCTTGTTTTGACACCAGATCCATCGCACAAATTGTTTATTCTGTTGTTTTGAAAGAATTTTCAGAGTTTGAAATTGAGCAAGCTATCCTTGGAACTAAGGAGATAACAATAGAAGATTTACTAGAGAAAGTTGCTTTGGAGAGAAAACTACCATATAACAAACATGTGCTGTTTTGTGCACAGAGAGAATTGACCTATTTTCTAATGGCAAAAGATTTGTCATAAAATTTCTTTGGGGTTTTTAAGATGAAGTGTCTTCTATTATGCAGATAGGCAGGAATTACGCTTACAACCCAAACCCAAGCCCGTAATTCTTCGCTTATCACCAAAAAGGTAAAAGGGTGATGCATTAGTTACAATAGTTCTTCTGTAATCTTGCTCGAATAACTGATGCAATTTTACACGTAGTACCAGTCGTTGGTTCCTCTACTAGTTCCACACCGATTCTAGAAGAGGAACCAATGATTTTCAACAATTCGAAAAGAGGTTTATCGTTTATAAAAATCTTAAATTTTTAGGAGGTAAAAATCTTGAAAAAAGAAGAAAAAAATAAACCGGAAGAACGAAAAATTGACAACAAAAAATATGGAAAATGTGAAGATATCAAAAGCATTCCTCAAACACCATTAGTTACAGGTTTTGAAACTATTCGTATTAGGATCAAAACGGAACTGATGTCTGTTCAAGAATGCGAAAGGTTGCGAAGATTAACCGCAAGAGATACCAGAATCATTCAAGACTACTTGCGAATCATCTACCACAATGAGGATAGAAAGTTTTTCTATAAGGGCGAACTTAAACCTCTGATTAAGACAGATGGAAAAGTTAACAAATCCCTTTTAGATTGCTTAACTCTAACCACTTCCTCGAAATCTGAGAACAAGATACGTTCATCTGTTCCTCATGATTTGAAGAAGCGCTATCCTCACTGTTCCCATGATGAATTCCAAGAATGTAGAAACAAAGCTACTTGGGTGTATGAAAGTTGGAAAGCACTCCAGCGTACTTCCGACAAGGAACTGAGTAGACCACAGTTTAGGAAGAAAACTCCCCGGCAATTGAACAAAGGTATAGATGGTAGAGGTACACTTCAGGTTCATTATGATCCTGATAATGCTGAAGCTAAGCTTTGGTTGAAATTGCGAGACTCACTTGATTATAAGGGAGAAGGGAAGAAAAAACATCCCAAACTGATGCTACCCTTAGCTTATTCCACTTATCACGAGAAGAAGTTTAAACTAGACGACATCAAGACTGTTGAATTAGTTTACCAATCCAGTAAGCAACAATGGTGGGCACATTTCAAAAAACCCTTTTCTGTCCCTAGTTATCAATCTACTAACCCTCCCGCAGTGTTAGGAGTTGATCTGGGAATAAAGAAAACTGCTGTTGCTGTGTTACTCTCTTCTAAAGGGAAAGTAACTATGGATGAACTCTGCTTCATTGTCAATAAGGAGAGACAAGCTAAGATCTTTCGACTAGATAAAAGGATTCAATCTATTCAGAGAGAGTTGGAAACAAGAATAATGGATGGTCACCCCCACAACCAGCTTAACGTTAAGCTTTCACAACTGCGAACAAGAGTTCGTGCTGTTAGGGAGCAAGAGCTGGGGTATGCAGTCAATCACTTAGTTGATTTCATTCTCCAATTGAAGGAACGTTATAATCTGTTTGTGTCTGTTGGTTATCCTAAAGACATCCAAAAAAACCACCAACGTGGAAGTGGTAACAAATCCTTACGTCGTATGTTAAATATGTGGTGTTATCGCCTCTTTATAACCAAGCTCAAGCACAAACTTGAAAGACAAGGATTTGAACCCTATCGCGTTGTAGCTGTGGGTGAGAAACATACCTCAAAAACATGTTCCAGATGTTTTTCAAAAAACATTACCCGCTCAAGTCAAGGACGGTTTGTTTGCCACCAGTGCAATTATGAACTCAATGCTGACTTAAACGGAGCTAGGAACATTGCTAAGAGGTTGATCAACTATGCTTTAGAACCAGTTGGAAAGTTTAAAGAAAAGAATATCCTTCTAGATACACTTTCTGGCGACTTCCATGATTTAAAGCAGTATGAGCGCTTTGCACCCTTAAGCCAGTGGCTTAAGTATTCCTCAGGGGATACATCGTTTCTTTAGATTCGATGGGATAGGTGAAATGAGTTACCTCTTGTAACGGGAGATGATTCCAAAAGACTGGTACTGTCACAACATGGATTGTTTATCTTTTCTTATTGTGCAGTTATTCCCCTATGAAGAACTCTGTTTTTCATTTCACTACGCTGGTCTAGGATGAGTCCTGAAACGATCTTCACAATTCCAACTTGGAAATTGTCGAAGAAAGTAACTCATATCAGTCACTCACCCACCTTTTTTTTTCTTTGACATATCTTTTTATTTGTTTCCTTTTTAGAGAAGCAATTTTTGTTATATTTCTCTTAATGCTTGGATATCTCTTAGTTTTTGCAGAGGAATGATTTGAAAGGTTTGGTTTGGATTCACCCTTCGTATGCTCAGGGGCAAAGCCTTAGCTCTTAGCTCAAACTCTGCTATAACCAGAGGTGATTTATTGTCTAATCCTTCAAGTTGGAGCAA
>JAUWJS010000185.1 GCA_030607575.1 Candidatus Heimdallarchaeota archaeon
GCATTCATAGCGTAATTCCTAGAACCTTCAATTTTGTTGGAAGCAACCCAAGTACCATCAGCAAGAAGATTGCCTATTCCTTCTCGATTGACCATCATCTCTAGGAGAGGAAAGATATAATCTGTCTCACACCATTGGGGAAGAAAACCTTCTGGGAATTTCTCTGATTTGAAATCTTCTTTAGTTAGAAGACCTTTTTCCACACATTCTAAAACAAAACTTAGAATAACTCCAGTAGAAATAGAATCCATCCCTTGACGATTCAAGTATTCATTGACCTTAATCATCATCATTGGATCTTCATTCAATATGTTACTGCTCAGTGAAGCAAGTGTTTCATATTCAGGCATGTGAGAATCTTTTATCCCTAATTCAGGTATAGTAATTTTTCTACCACATTTCAAAGGGCAGCCATAACAACCATACGAGACAGTTTCAATTGAAGCAAGTGTGTTTCCCACTTTCTTCAAGGCTATTCTTTGGGGATAGTCTTCTGGTCCTGTACCATTGAAATTCTTAACTGAAGCATCACCAACAGGAACAGATATGGGGAGAGTAAAACCTGTACCAAATCTATGTAAGTAGTTAGCAACTAAAGCTTCTGCTTTCAGGCCTGGAAACTTCATAACCATTTGAACACTCTTGCCAAAACTCATTTTCAGCATTCGCATAATTGATCCAAATTTAGGAGCAAGTTGAAGCATTTTACCTATCAATTTATTACTTAGCATTTTTGACATATTCTTTCTGTAATTCTGGGAAAGAGATAGTGTTGTTTCTTTATCTACTACAGTAAGTCTAGTTTTTCCATCTAAACAAACAGCTTTAAGCTTCTTCGCGCCCATTACTGCTCCAAGACCACTTCTAGCAGCAATACGACCATAATCATTAACAATCCCTGCAATGAGCGACTTATTCTCAGCAGCAACACCAATGGTTGCAACATTTACAGTTTTTCCGTGTTTTTCTTTAAGCAAATCCTCTGTTTCGAAAGCATCTTTACCCCAGATATCAGAAGCATCTCTTAACTCAAAGGAATTCTCATTGATGTAAAGATATACAGGTTTATCTGAAGTTCCTGTAACAAAAATAGCATCATATCCCGCACGTTTAATTGCTGCACCAAAGTAACCTCCCGAGTTGCTATCACCCCAACCCCCATTACAAAAACCTCCATCTGCTGTAATTCCTTTTCCAGTCAAAGGACTTTTACCACAGGCCATCCACCTACCTGTGAAAGGAGCAGCAGTTCCAGTAAGAAGACCTGGACAAAAACCCAAGATATTTTCTGGACCTAAAGGGTCGCATCCAAGAGAAATTCGATTATAGATATAATAAACACCTAAGCCATATCCACCCAAGAAGCTGCGATAAATCTTCTCATCAGGGAATTCTTCTTGAATATCCTTAGAAGATAGATTAACCCACAAAATCTTACCAGTATACCCATTAGCTTGAGTTATTTTAGACACCATTATTTAATTTGTTTATAAATAAGAGTAGACAAAAACTCTTTTAACAAGTCACCAGCAACGATGAATTTCTCATTAGAAAGAGTTAAAAAGCGTATTTTAGCATTTTAAACTATTTGATGAAACAATATAAATTAAGATTTATTTTAGATAAATGGAAGTAAAACTCATCAATTATTTTAAGGCTAGAGCTTGCTGAAAAAGTTCAACTATATAATCAGCATCTACATCATCTATCTTTGTGATTTCAATATATCTCATTGAAAAATTACTACCTTTCAGGAGATTATGTTTGTCTGCCAATTCTTCTCCTCTCCAGAACATCAAATTGACGGAATCCCTTATCGGATTTATGGATCCTATCTTTCGGTTTGTCCAGTAAACAAGAGTACAAAATTTACCTTCCTCGTCTAGAAAAGGAAAATTTGATAAAAGTAGATCTCTGAGAAAACTAGTGATTTGATGAGTATCTTGAGGTATTCTATCCAGAAACTCTTCAAATTCAGTACGTTTTCCTATGGATTTAGTCAATTTGCATTCCTCTTATGTTTAGTTCCTTAAATCAACTTTCATTCATATAATCGTATGAGTAATGTTTTGGTGGATTGAAGTTCTCTTTAATAGTTCGTGCAGAAATCCATCTGAGCAGATTAAGATAACTTCCAGCTTTATCATTTGTTCCTGAAGCTCTAGCTCCACCAAACGGTTGTTGTCCAACAACTGCACCTGTTGGTTTGTCATTAATGTAAAAATTACCTGCAGCATTGCGTAAAATCTTACTTGCTA
>JAUWJS010000147.1 GCA_030607575.1 Candidatus Heimdallarchaeota archaeon
GCGTTCTAATACCTGTAGAATTAGACAAAAGCACGGTTGAACAAGTCCACTTGTTGCTGAGATATTTTCCTCGAGTTTATATATGAAAGTGTGAATAAGAAAGTAGTGCTGGGTGAACAGTCACCTTCACCTTGGTTCGCAGTTGCTAAAGCAACTATCCCTCAGTTAGTGTCATCAGAACCAAGACGCACTATGCACAATAGTAGGAAAGAAGCTGGAGATCGTGCAGATTCCAATCATTCCTACACCCTATCATGATACTCATGATTCCTTCCCCTCAACGCACGTGAGGGGACCCACTTAAACGACGGTTAGAAGCCTTCTGGCAAATTTAACCAAGTTTCATAACGTGCGTTCATCGATAATCTTTCGCTCTCTAATACACTATTATCTATGTTAATCGTTACAGTTGCTTCTATAATACTCTATGCAAGTTTATTAAGAAATCATAGAAATGAGTAAAAAAAGGAAAAGGAAAAGTAATCCTTTCCTTCTTATTTTTGAAAGAAAAGATTAGTAATTCTTTGCGGATTTTTCAGGACGGACAAAATATATAATTACTAAACCTATTGCCATCATTCCACCAACAACAGCCATGGCTACTCCATATGCTTTGAAACTGATTATTGGATCAAGAGCTAGTAAAATTGCTCCAAAGATCAAAGGTCCTAATGCTGAAGAAACCTTCCCACTTAGTTTTGAGAATCCAAAGTATTCTCCGAATTTCTCTTTGGGAGCTAATTCCACAACCATAACTCTTTGAGCTGTCCAGGTACCTCCTAAAGCCACACCAGCTGAGCATCCCATTAAAATCATCATGATAAATGGAAAATTAAATCCAATTGTTATGGGTGCCCATACAAATATTCCCAAGATTCCTAAAAGCAAAGCAAGAGCCCATAATCCTCCAACAAGGAAGAAAGCGTTTTTGGCACCATATTTTTCTGCAAATTTACCAATGAAGTATGTGAAAACTACAGCTGCTACAGTCGCAATAATTATGAAAATTATTGCAAACATATCTTTTGAAATACCCGCACCTTCAATTTGAAGTGCATCAGTCACCAAAGGAGTCATATAAGCTACAATGACGTTTGCTACATCTGCAATGAAGAAGTATCCTATCACAAAGATAAACATCTGACGATGTTTTCTTATTTCTCTAAAAGTCCTGCCAAGCTGTCTAAAGGTCTTTTTAAGTATATCTTTCTGTTCTGACATCTTCTTCTTTTTTTGTCTTTCTTTAACGAAAAACAAAGGAATTCCAAATACAAGGAAGAGAGCCATAGGGATAACAAATACCCACCATTCACCAGTATAACCATATGTTAGATTAGCTGGATTTGGATCTTTACTAATAACATCACCAAACTTCAAAATTAATGGAAACATTACCAACAAAGAAATTATTGTTCCTAAGTAACCAAAAGCAACACCAAATCCTCCAACTTTCCCGATATCTTTTGGATTAGCTATAAAAGGTAACATTGCATCATAAAATGCAAGACTCCATTGATATGCTATATTGGCAATAACATAAAGAATCAATACTATTGCAATATTGTGGAATAACCCAAGAAGACTAGAGAATAATAGTATAACACCTGTTAAAACTAGAACAAATGGTTTTCTTCTACCTGTAGTGTCACTTAAAGCTCCCATTATAGGCATACCAATTGCAGTGATTACTTGCATAACAGCTGCTATGATTCCAAAAGTGAAACTAGCTTCACCATAAGTCATCCCATATTCTACTTGTCCTATAACTAATACATAGCGATTAATAATCAAACTAACAATTATCATAGAATAAATTGTGTTTGCTAAATCGTACATTGACCAGTTGAATACGTTGAGCTTAGATGTTTTAGTTTCTAATTCAACCTCTTCTTCTAATATTTCAGACATAGGATTTGAAATAAAATAGATATTTAAAAACTATTCCCATTTTTAAGAAGTAGTTCCTTCAAAATCTCCAATGAGCAATTAACGCTTTTCTAACCTGTTTCAACATACTAGCAGTATGTTCAGAAGTTTCAGTTTCTTCTAATTTATCTAAGATGTATGGTCTGTTTCCGAGCAAACCCAATATGAATTTTGAACTTACGTCTTCTAATTGATCAAGTTTGTATCCACCTTCTAAAGTGCAAGCAATTTTACCTTCGCAACATTCTTGAGCAATTTCATTAAGAAGGTAGCCTGCAGCATAAAACGCATTTGATCCTACGCTCATAACTCCGACAGGATCTCCAGCTAAAGAATCAAAACCTACTGAAACAAGAATAAATTCCGGCTTGTATTGTCTAACTATATTCAGTGAAAAAATCAGTGCCTTCAACCAATCCATACTCTTTATTCCAGGCAATAAAGCAACATTGACGTTATACCCCTTTCCTTCTACAACACCTATCTCTGTAGGAAAACCAGATCCTGGATAAGAGTAATTAGGATGAGCGTGCAAAGAGAGGTAAAAAACATCCTTCCGGTGATAGAAAATATGAGACGTTCCATTCCCAAAATGATGATCGATGTCAATAATTGCTATACGATTATAACCCTTGTACTGAATTAACCATTCTGCAGCTATAGCTATATTATTGAAATAACAGAAACCTCCCGCTGAATTATACTCAGCATGATGACCTGGAGGACGAACAACTGCGAAACTTCTCTGAGCTTTATTTTGATCAACTAAATCTACAGCTTGTTTGGTTGCACCAGCTGATAACTTTGCAATGTCAAAAGTATGCTCATTGATAGTTGTGTCAATTGTAATCATACCTCCTCCAGCTTGAGAAATAGCTCGAATCTTAGCAATATGATCTGGGACATGAACAGACAGAATATTTTCCTCCTCTATTGGTTCAGGATCAAACAATTCAATGGAATACTTAGATTCTTCTTTTATCTTCTTTACTGATTTCATGATCTCATCTAACCTAAGAGGAGATTCTGGATGAGCTCTGTCCATATCGTGCTTTTTGAATAAATCTGAATATATTACTGCTAAATCGAGCATCTAGTTTTTGTATACATCAGCTATAAATTAAGATTTTTGTATGACAAACAAACAAATTTATCTGAGATAATCTTCCGTAGATTTTATATATCAATAACAGAGCTGAAGTGATGTTCCAAAAATGTCCTTTGTTGAATTCTTATTAGATGTTGGCTTAGCTTTTCTATTCGCAGCTCCCATAATGGTTTCCAATGCCGCTCCAGCTTTACTTGGTGGTGGTTTTCCAGTCGATTTTTACAAGAATTTCTTCGATGGAAAGAGAATTTTGGGTGATCATAAAACTATACAGGGGTTATTAACCGGAATATTATGTGGTTTGTTTACTAGTATTGCCGTCTTCTATATAGCACATGATCTTATGGTTCTAAGATATGGAACATTAGGTTTACAATACCCCATGTGGATAGGAATATTAATGGGTTGGGGGAGTAACTTTGGAGATATGTTCGGTTCTTTTATTAAGAGACGTATAAACATTCAATCTGGCGGGAGTTTTCCTGTATTTGACCAATTTGGATATATTTTGTTTGGTTTACTGTGGAGTTGGCCTATCTTCAAGGTTATACCTTGGCAATTTATTGTAACAATACTGATTATTGCTCCACTTCTTCATTTTGGATCAAACGTACTAGCCTACTCACTAGGTGCTAAGGATGTCCCATGGTAGTTAAATTTCTCTTTCTGATAACTATTAAGTAAAATTTATATGCAATTCGATGAGATTATTCATATAAATTGGCAAGTAGTTTAGAATGAGCTCTAGTTTAATAAATCGTGAGTGCACGCTAACCTGTCGATCCTTTTTTTGTAGTAGAAAAATGCTGAGGATTGTTAAAAAAAACGGGCAAAAAACTTTTTTTTGCGCTATGGATGATGATTCTGAATGTTTAGAGTATATGTGTATCCATGCTGAATGTCGAGATAGAAAAATGGGTGATTCTGGATTGTGTCTCAAACCAATGAAAACTCAACATAGAAGTCAACCACAAAAACCTAAACGAGTCCAATATTCTGAGTATGACTATGATACTCCACAAGATTTAGATGACAAATTTAGAAAGAAACTATCTAGAAATTACAAATAGGATGGATAGCAGCAGTAGATTTTAATATCTGAAAAATCACATATTTGAATAGAATAAGTGAGATGAATTTTATGTTTTCACCAAGCTCTAGTACTGGAGAAAAGAAATTATTTACTTTTGGTATTCCCACTTTAGATGAAATTCTAGGTGGTGGAATTCCTGCAGGTTCTAATGTTCTTATTGAAGACGAAATTGGAGCAGAAGCAGATCCGTTTGTTCTTAACTTTCTATCAGAAGGTCTAAAATCAGGAGAGTATGGGTATATTTTTTCAACAGAACATCCATACGAATATTACAATGAAATCATGACAGGAATAGGTGTAAATCCAGATATGTTAGATGCTACTGGAAGATTAAAATTTATTGATGCTTTTAGTAATCCATTTGGTTATACAGATATCAAAACTAGTCATGAATATGCAGTTAATGATTTAGGCAAGCCTAGAGAGATTAACGAGACTATAAGAAGATCGTTTTTACATGTACAGAATCAACAGGTGTTAAAGAGAGGAATAGTTGTTTCCTTATCTTCAATTATTTATGCAGCTGATGAAAGTAAAAATGTCATTTTTTCCTTCTTACAAAACAGGTTGGCAGCAAACAAAAAGGAAGGGTCAGTAACTCTCTTTACTCTACATTATGATGCTCATGATCCTCTCCTTGTACGAGCGATTGAACATAATTGCGATGTTACAATCAGAGTTTCCAAATCAAAAACTAAGGCAGATAAACCAATTACAGAGGTTAGAGTGATTAATGTAAAGGGCAAACCTGAATTAGCTGGAGAACCAATTTTATTCGAGTTTATAAGCGGAAAAATACTACCCTATTATGATGAAGAAGAGAATTTCTAAAACAATTGAAATTCATCTCTTATCTTTTTTGCAACAAATTCAGCTGCTAAATGAGTATTGTTTATTTTGCGATAATTTTCGTTGTAATAGAAGTTTCCACTTGTATTCATAACATATTTCTCTTCCATCTCAAGTAATCTCTTCTCTGAGAGTTCAATGTCTCGTTTAGATGGCTTTTCAGCTAATCTATCTATAGTTCTATTTCTTCGCAACCTTTCCTCTAATTCACAGAACAGCTCTACAAAATAAATCTCTCTTCCTTGTTCTCTAAAAATGTCGCAGTATTTGTCAACAACTGCTTTATCCTTTTCATCATCC
>JAUWJS010000116.1 GCA_030607575.1 Candidatus Heimdallarchaeota archaeon
AAAAAAAGTGATATGTGAATCATCCAAAGAGGTTTTCAAAAGAAACTTGGGACCAGTCTATTAAACTCATTATAATACCAAAGATAATTGCAAAAATGAGTATGGCTATGCCAATTAGTAAAATCTCCTCTAAGATAGGGCCACCTTTTTTGTTCTTCAATCTTAAACTTTTCAACATTCGAAAGAGTAACATTTTAGTCAAAGGTAGTACTCAAGGTCAATATTTAAACTCAACAAAATATAGAAAGAAAAAAATGAAGCTTTCAAAGCAATTTATGTTATGAAGTAACAATCTGTAATTCTGCTTCAACAACTTCTTTTTCTGATGTAAGTTCTCTATCTGTTACATGTTTCCCAGCAATTATTTGTGATGCAATACCTGAAACAACTTTCTTTTTGAATTTCTTAGAATGTTTTGTTATCCAAATTAACGGCCTAAACATCTTTGGTAGTATGAGGTTTTCTTTTGGTTTTAGTATAAGTTTAACAATTTCTTGAGCCAATTTTGCAACTTTATATCCTTTGAACGATGCTTTTCCAATATTTGCTACTTTGTTAAATTCAGTATTATAAGGTCCTGGTAAAACAGTTGAAACTAATATTCCATGTTCTAGCATTTCTTCTCTTATACAATCATCAAATGTTTTTACAGCTGATTTGGTGGCAGAGTAAACAGCGAATGGATATGTTGGAAGCATTACCAAAGTAGAAGATAAATTGATAATGTGCCCATGACCTTGTTCTTTCATCACTTTTGCAGCTTTTTGAGTTAGTTTGATTAAAGAAACAATGTTTGTATCTATTAGTTCATTAATTTCTTCCTCAGGTTGCTCTAGAAACAGATTTACTTTTCCTAATCCCGCATTATTAATGAAAACATCAATTGAACCAAAGGCTGTTATTGAAAAATCTATAATTCTATTTCTATCTTCACTGTCTCTAACATCAGCTGTTATTGGTAATACTTTCAGACCTAGTCTTCTTAGATCCTTTGCTGTCTGCATTAATTTTTTCTTTCTTCTTGCAACAATCACTAGTTTTGGTTTATGATCTGCCAAAGCAAGTGATACTGCTTTTCCAATCCCAGAAGAAGCTCCTGTGATAACCACCACTTTATCTCGAATAGGAGAATCCTTTGCCTCTTTTACCCTAACATTATGCATACTATCAGAAATACTTCTAAAAAATTCTATAAAAACCCAAAAAATGTGTTTAAAAAATCAATATTACAGAAATCAGTCAGTACTTTCAAGAATTCAAATGAATACGTACTCTTTTCCTAAATCTTCCAGCATTTCAACTGCATTCTTTCTTTGTTCTGATCTTGCTCCTTTCTTATCTATCAATGCCCCAACTGGCGATTCAATTGTTTTTTCAAACGCTTGTTTTAGAACATCTTTTGTCAAATCATTCAAAGAATGTTTAGCTGCTATGTGACTAATAAAGACATCAGGATTTTCCATCAGATGTTTATGAAATCGGTAAGCATAATGATTTCCCCCAATTCCAATGTAACTTCGATTATCGAAATTTCCTCGTTGTATGAAACCTTTAGCTGTTTCAACTATGGCTTCAGCTACAGCCGTAGCACCTGTTTCATGTACCCAATATTCTTCACTACTGCCGAGTTCCATGAAAATAAGAGGGGTTGTTAATTTTGTAGGACCATGATGAGTAACTTCTAAGTCCACCTTAAATTCATCTAGTTTGAATTCTTCTTGTTTCTCTTTCAGTTTCTTCAATCCATAGTTCAAAGCCCAGCTTGAAGTGTAAGAAAGCTCAGATTCTCTACCAGCTAAAGTGATTTTTGACCAATTTCCTGTAGGATGTATTAATAGTGCAGGTGTTCCAGAAGCTGCTCTATGTCTACTAGCAAATATGTATAAGTCAGCATTCATTTCTTCATCCAGATGACTTGATTCTACACCATCCCTCTTTGTGTGGATCAATTTTATGTCATTGGGATTTTGTTTAAGCGAATAGACAGGATTACTATCAAAACTTTCATCTGTTTCTTTAAAGAATGATTGCTGATTTAAAACGTGCCACATTGTTTGAGCAGCTTGATCTTTTTCAGGTACTATTATGGCTACTTTTGTTTTTATGGTCAAAAGTCACACTTCTTTCTATGTTAAGCAAAAGCAGTTAATGTGCTATAAAAATTTAGAGTAAGATAGAAAATCATTCATTATAAAATACTTGATAGGTAGAGTCATTGGTTTTCTTTACAGCTGTGAGCTCTTCAAGCTTGAAATCTATTTCTTGCTTTGTTTTAACAGGAAAGTCATAAAATTCGTTTCTATATTTAAGTTCTCCATGCTTTTGAGCATGTTCAATCATGTACTCTTTATGTTCTTCTAATCGATTCTGATTGTATTCATTGGCATAAGTTACTATGTCTTTTATTCTTTCATCGATTATTTCGTTGAAGTTAGCAGCAATTTCAACTCCAACACTATTTCTTTCTAAAGCCATAGCAGCGAGCATTGTAGTTCCTGTCCCTAGAAAAGGATCTAACACAGTATCATGTTTTAAGGAATACATACTAATCAAGCGATAAGCAAGTTCAAACGGAAAAGCAGCACTTCTTTCTCGGATGTTATTCCTCTTTAGAGATTGATGGACACCTTTGAGATTCCAAACATCCGAAAACCACCTATTTCTTTCTTCCCAGAAATACGAACTATCAACTCTCCTTCTTTTCTCAATGGGTGTTTTGAATTCCCTTTTTCCGCCTTTACGAAGAACAAGAATATATTCGTGTTCTAGAGTTACATATCCTCCAGGGGGTAACATACCCGACCCCATGAATTTGTTAGGGGCATTTGTTAGTTTTGCCCAAATGATGAGTGGAAGACATTGAAAACCTATCTTACAACAATTAGAAATAATTCTAGAATGAGATGCATACAGTTTGAAATCATTTCCAATACTTCGAGTTGTATCCCCAACATTAATACATGCAATACCATTAGTCTTCAGTATTCTGAAAGCTTCATTCCACACCTTATCTAGTTCTTGATGCATTAACTCAAAAGCTAGATTTCCATCTTCTTTTTCTAATGCTACACCTATGTCAGGATTAAGCTGAGAAAAAACATGATCCCATATTTGAACAAGTGGATACATTGGGCTTGTGAGAATAAGGTCAACAGATTCATCTTCTAGAGTCCTTAAATTTTGTGCATTCTGGAAGTAAATCTTGTGAGTTGTCTCTGACATGCTATCCCCTTTGTTTATTCTGGAAGTATAATATATTAATCAATTGTCCATTAAATACTAAAAATATTAGCTAGATTAAAGTTTTGTGTAAAAAACGAATTTTTAGTTGTGAAATGGGTAGCGAAAGATTTTTGTAAAAATTATTTTTAGTAACACAGTCATTATCAAAATAATCATTTAATTATGTGAAAATCATGGCAAATGGAGAAATTATTAAGATAACAATTGATGGTAAGGAAATTGAATGCAACACTAATGAAACATATCTTTCTATTGCTGAAAGGAATGGCATTGAAATTCCAACAATATGCCATCATCCTGCTTTAGAACCCGCAGCTAAATGTAGAGTTTGTGTTGTGGAAGAAACTATCAGTGATGCTTCAAAAACAGTAGCATCTTGCAAAGAACTTGCTAAACCAAATGCAATAATTAAAACAGATACTGAAAGAATTCTAAGAACAAGAAAAGCGCTAATCACTAAATTTGCAAAATTACACACTGGAGAATGTTTAGCTTGTGCAACCGGTCAATATTGTAAAATTAAAGTTCTTGAAGAAAAATATCTGGATGAACCTGTAGAAATCGTAGAAAAGAAAGTAGATTTGCATGAATCGAACGAATTCTTTTCACTTAACTACGAAAACTGCATTAAATGTGGTAATTGTGTTAGAGTTACTAGTGAACTACAAGTTTGTAACGTATTATCTATTGAGAGAGGAAAATTTGATGGCTATCCCACCACACCAGATGGTGGAAATTTTGAGAGTGCTGGGTGTGTAGCTTGTGGTAATTGTGTTGTAGTTTGTCCAGCTGGTGCTCTTGTCAATCATCATGTACGAGATATAGAACATTGTGAAGATCTAATCAGAACCACAACAATTTGCTCTTATTGTGGTGTAGGGTGTAATTTTGATGTTCTAGCAGACCCAAATACTAACACAATTTCTTATGTTGATTCAAATCAAGATAATGTTGTTAATGGTGTGGCTCTGTGTGTAAAGGGCAGATATGGCTGGGATTTTGTAAATCATCCAGAAAGACTGAACACACCATTGATTAAGAAAAATGGAGAATTTGTTGAATCTTCTTGGGATGAAGCCTTGGATTTAGTTGAAAAGAAACTAAAGGAAATTCGAGATGAAAGTGGTCCTGGAGCTCTTGCTTTCCTAGCCTCTGCAAAATGTACTAACGAAGAGAATTATCTTATGCAGAAGTTCGCAAGAGCAGCTGTAGGAACTAATAATGTAGATCATTGTGCAAGGTTATGTCATGCTTCAACTGTAACAGGACTCGCCAAAGCTTTTGGTTCAGGCGCTATGACTAATAGTATTGGTGATTTAACTAACGATGCTGAAGTAATATTCATAATAGGTAGCAATACAACAGAAGCTCATCCAATTATAGGTATAAAAATTAAACAAGCAGTCAAAAGAGAAGTCACAAAGCTGATTGTTGCAGATCCAAGAAGAATAGAACTTGCTGATTATTCAGAAATCTATCTACAACAGAAACCAGGGTCGGATGTTGCTTTAATCAATGCTTTCATGAAAGTTATTCTTGATGAGAATCTACATGATGAAGAATTTATCAAAAGAAGAACAGAAGGTTTTGAAGAATTCAAAGAAGGTTTAAAGGATACTTCGCTGGAATTACTCTGTAAAATCGCAAATGTTGATGTTGAAGAGGTTAAAGAAGCTGCTAGGTTATATGCCAATGCTAAAACAGCTGCTATAGTTTACTCAATGGGTATAACTCAACATACCACTGGAACAGATAATGTCTTATCTTTAGCTAATCTTGCAATGATAACTGGAAACATTGGACGTCCTGGTACTGGAGTCAATCCTCTAAGAGGTCAAAACAATGTTCAAGGTTCTTGTGATCTTGGAGGATTACCTAATGTTTACCCTGGTTATCAACGTGTAACTGATCCAAAAAACAAAGCTAAATTTGAGAAAGCATGGGGAGTTTCTAATCTTGATGACAAGGTTGGTTTAACAGTTGTGGAGGTAATACATGCGGCTCATAGTGGAGATATTCGCGGAATTTACATTATGGGAGAAAATCCTGCCATAAGTGATCCAAATCTAAATCATGTAAAAGAAGCTCTTGAAAACCTTGAATTTCTTGTAGTTCAAGACCTATTCCTCACTGAAACAGCGAAATACGCAGATGTTGTTCTTCCAGGAGTATCTTTTGCTGAAAAAGAGGGTACTTTTACAAACACAGAGAGAAGAGTTCAACGAGTCAGGAAAGCAATCAATCCAATAGGTAACAGAAGAGATGATTGGGACATACTCCAAGAAATGTTAAATCGTTTTGAAATTGAAGCAAATTACAATAGTCCCAGCGACATCATGGATGAAGTTGCAACTCTATCACCAATATATGGAGGGATAAGTTATGAGAGAATTAAGGAAATCGGTTTACAATGGCCTTGTAAAAATATAAATCACGAAGGAACTAAAATCCTCCATCAAGACGAGTTTAGTAGAGGAAGAGGTAAATTCCATACTATTTCTTACATAGATCCTGCAGAATTACCCGATGAAGAATATCCATTCATGCTGACAACTGGTCGTATTTTATATCACTTCCATACGGGTGAAATGTCCCGAAGATCTAAAGCATTACATGAACGAAGGCCTATTGAAAGAAGTGAAATTAACATAGAAGATGCTGAAAAACTCGGCATTAAGAGTGGTGATAAGATTACTATTGAATCAAGAAGAGGTCGTTTAACAACTGTTGCTAGAGTTACGGATAGAATCCAAGAAGGTTTGGTCTTCATGTCTTTTCATTTCAAAGAATCTGCTGCAAACCTTCTAACCAATGATGCCTTAGATCCTCTGGCAAAGATTCCTGAATTCAAAGTATGTGCTATTAAAATATCTAAAGAATAGACCTAGGAGATTTATTTTATTCTTCTTGGTTCAATCTTCATTTTTTTTCTTAAATGCTTAATTTTAACATTAACACTTGGTTTTTTCTCTCCAGGAAAATATTTAACGAGATCATCCAAAGAGTGAAGAGCAAGAAAAGGCATTTCATTTTTAATCCAAAATTCATATTCTTCCTTCAACGATTCGATTCCAAGCGATTTGTATTTTCCAATGGAAATTTTCTTCTGTTTCCAGAAATAAAAGGATAAAAGAAAAGCTGAGTAATAATTCTCAATTTCAATAAGAGTCCCAACAATTTCATCTTCCTTGTTGTATCTAGTATCATCAAATGTAATATTTGGCTGCTCTCTGTCAATTATTACTGAATCGGGGATATTAACTGCAGTGGAATTAGAATGTCCTATTCCCTCATTTTCAATGTCAGGCTGAATATTTATGTGAGCGAAAATTTTGGAAGATAAATTATTTCTATCAAGTATTTCATTAATACTATAAACCTGAATTTTATTTGAAAATCTAATTGGAACATCTGCTCTTGACAATGGAAGTCGAGAAAAGCTCTCTGGAAAAGATGCTTGTGCTCCGTATAGGGAAAGTAAAGGCTCAATCATACCATTTTCATACCTGAGCAAACTTACTCCCTTTTTCCTAACTTTTAAACCTCTTAAGATTCTTAAGTCGAGATAGGGACGATCTGAAGGGATGAATTGAACTGAAGATTTTGTTCTTTTCTTAAGAGTTGAATAAATTCCTTTTAGAACGCCATCTAAAGAGATTTTTCTTAAATCGACTGTGAAATCCATATTGATATTTGGTAAATAACTCTCTATAATCTCCTTATAATCGCGCTTCCTAGAATTTGAATTTACAGAGATATTGACACCATCATATATTTCGTTTCCTTGATCTAAAAGAGGTATTAAAAGAGGTTCATTG
>JAUWJS010000010.1 GCA_030607575.1 Candidatus Heimdallarchaeota archaeon
AATGCTGATGTCAATGCAGCTTATAACATTTTACTCAAAAGCGATCCACAAGCACTCCTTCCAAGGCGTGTGGGTGGGGTAGGAGGGTATGTGATGTACCCCCTTAGAGTGAGTTATCAGACTATGAGCTCTAGGAAAGCTTTAGTGTAATTACACAGTTACAAAAAAGCATATCATGAATTCTAAAACACCATAGAAACCGTATAAAATAAAAACAGGGGAATCAATCTTGTTTGAAGGTGCTAATAATTCACTAAAACTTTTAAATGCCATGTTAAGTGCAACAAAACCTACTAACTGCACTAAAGCTTGTAAAACTGCTATTACAATTGTTGCTACACCTGGATAAACAAAAAGTAATACTATATTGGTTACTAAAAGCATGATCATATAAAAGACTAAACCGAAACGAGCAGCATTGATAGGTGTACTAGCATCTGGTTTTAGTTCTAACATTGTTGTTAAAACAAACACAATGAAAACTACACTAATTAGAATCAAAATTAAACCTAAAATGATAAAAATCAGAATAGCTACTATACTGGGTATAAAGTTACCAATTAGCATAAATATTGTTGCTAAAATAAACAATATTCCAGCATATTTCATTTGATTTATTATATCTTCTGAAATCGTTACTCTATTTAACATGAGAACTTTCTCCAACTGTTTTAATCTCAAGTACATTATTTATTTGTTTCTGAATCTTAATCTTATTACTTCATATTAGAAATGCTCTTAATCTCTCTTTTCTATTGATTTTTGTGAATACTTATATAATGATATGTTAAAGAAATTTCAAGTTTATCCAAACTATCGGTGTAATTAATGAGTGAAAAAGAAAGAATTGAGTTTTTTACAGATCAAATTGAAGTTGAAAAGAAAATCATCGCAGCTGCTCAAAAAGCTGTAAAAGGTCTAAAAAATCCATTAATCAGGGAGATGATTCTTGCTGTAGCTTTAGATTCTCAAAAACACGAAACTATGTTGCAAGCTCTGCTCGATAGATTAACTGGACCAAATCCAGCAATTGATGAGAATGTATCTGAGGAGATTGCTCACGCAATACACGAACATATGGAACTTGAAGCTCTAGCTATAAAGAAATACAAAGAATATCTAGACGGTCTATGCTGTATAGATAATAAAGAAAAGATTGTAATTAAAGCAATCTATGAGGATGAACTTAGACATCATGAGTTAATGAAATGGATCTATAAAACTATAGTTGAAAAAGAAACGCTCATTGAAGAAGACATCTGGGATCATATGTGGAATGATGCCTTTTCACATGGAACACCAGGCGGATAAGACCAATTTACACTAAACAGATCAAAGTTGGATTTTTCTATATCTTAGTTGTAGAAAAATTAAATAATATGCTAGTCAAAGCTATTAGCTGATAGAAAATGAAGATTAATCTCGATTCCGATAATGAATGGGGTCATTTTATTGATCCTGATTCATTTCAAATTGTGGAAATTACAGATGAAGTTCCAGATAGATCCTTTGTTGTTTTCAAAGAACGTGAATACATTGATGACATAGATAGAACAGTCATTCAGACCACTTATGGAATAGTTGATGGCAATAAGCTTCAACCAATGAATAAAAGAGAATTAAGTAAACTAATGTCAAAAGCTTGTGCAAAATACATCATTGATTTCGAAAAATTACCTCCTAAAATTATGGTGGAGAAAAAGCTTATTACTGATAAACCCGCACGACTAGCTTTCATTATGTCCAATCGCGATACATTCCATTTGAAGATAGATAAAACTGCTTTAGAAGGAGGAAATCCCTATGAGATTATTAATTCTATCATGGAAAATCAGGACTTTAAAACTACTATGTATGATCGAGAAGAGAAGTGGAAAATTGAATATGCGAAAAGCAGTCGTGCCAAATGCAGAAAGTGTGGTTCAAATATTGAAAAGGATACTGTAAGAATAGGCGAACCTCACTATTTTGAAGATCACTTAAACTATCGTTGGCATCATGAGAAATGTATATTTCTTCAAAGATTTGAGAAGGAAAATATTAAGGGACTTGATCTTCTAGAAGAAGAAGATAGAAAGAGGATAGAAGAGATATTGGATTCTTAAATATACTCAACTATTTCTTAATTACTTCTTGTTTGATATCAGGAGCTCTAGTAATACTTCTAGCTGCTGCTTCACTTTGTCGTAAATCTTTTCGGGAGACTTTACCTACAGCAGTTCTTGGTAGATCTTCCTTGTACTCAATAATTGTTGGTATTTTGTAAGGAGCTAGTTTATCTTTGCAGTAAGCTCTGATTTCAGCACGAGATAGTTCTTTAGATCCTGGTTCAGTAACTAGAAAAGCTTTAACTTTCTCAGAAGTACCTTCTTTAACTTGAACGACACCAACCATATTGATATCGGGATGAGCATAAAGAACTTCTTCTACATCACTAGGCCAGACCTTATATCCAGATACAATAATCATATCTTTTGCTCTGTCTACTATTTTGAAGAAACCTTTTTCATCCATTGATGCAATATCACCAGTTCTTAGCCAACCTTTGACTAAAACAGCATCTGAAGCCTCCTTATTATTCCAATATCCTTTCATAACACTAGGACCGCGAACCCAAAGTTCTCCTTCCTTACCATATTCTGTGAGTTCTTCTTGAGTATCAAGATCAACTATCATAGCCAGAGTATTAGGGATTGGAATACCAATAGCATTAACCTTACGTAAGTTCTTATTTCCAGGATTGACATGAGTGACAGGAGACGATTCAGACAAACCATATCCTTCAATTAAGACTCCTTCAATGGCTTCTTCAAATTTTTCAGCTGTAGATTGAGGAAGGCTTTCTCCACCAGATATACACAAGTAAAGAGAGGATAAGTCATATTTGCCAATATCAGGATGTTCAGCTATTTTTTGATAAAGAATAGGGACTGCAAACATGAAATGAATTTTATGCTTACTGACACTCTGCATAACTTCCTCAAGTTTCCTTGGATCAGGAATAAGATAAAGCAATCCACCTACAGCAATAGTCCAAAGGAAAGAGGTTGAAAAACCAAAAATATGCGACATGGGAAGACAACCAGATATTCTGTACTGGCCTTCAGGTCGGGAAGGTAACCATATATCCCAATAAGGTAAAATGGTAGCCTGAGCCATGAGGTTGTAGTTTGTGAGCATCGCGCCCTTCATGATTCCAGTCGTACCCCCAGTGTACTGCAAAACTGCAACATCTTCTTTTGAATCTACTTTTGTTTCTATTCTCTTATTTTCACCTTTCTTCAAGAAATCCTTGTAGGCTAACTCATCAAGTAATTTAGGATTCTTTCTTGCTATTATATTCTTATATAGAAATGCTGTAAATCCTGGTAGTTCATCACCTATTGAACCTACTATAACAAATTCAAGTTTTGTATCGTCTTTTACTTCTCTAACCTTATCTAGAAACAGATCTAGTGTAATTATTGCTTTTGCTTCACTATCCTGCAGCTGATATCTTATTTCTTTTGCGGTATACAATATACTTATTGCTGTAAAAATCGCACCTAAAGAATTTACTGCGAAAAATGCTACAACATATTGTGGACAGTTGGGCATTAAACATGCAACTCTATCTCCTTTTTTTATCCCTATATCTTTGAGAGAATTTGCAAATTTGTTTACATCTTCTTCCATTTCTTTATAGGTTTTGAATTTTCCTTTAAATTCAGTAATTTGTCTGTCAGGAAACTTCTCTGCCGTGTTTCGAAACATTTCTACAATGCTAATTTCTGGTACGTCTATATGATCAGGAATTCCTTTGCAATAGCTCCATATCTTTTCTGGCATAATTTTTCACTTCTTTAATTTAGTAAGTTCAACCACTACTCCTTTAAAATATTTTCTATAAATCAACACCGTTCATTAAAGAAAAATAGAAAAAGAGTTTGAAATTAGTTATTCCAAGTCTTAGTGGCTTTTTAAGCCAATCTGGGAAATTGTATCCCAAATATCTGAAAAGTACTCCTACACCTGCAGATATCTATGTTGCATAGTAAAACGCTGAATATTGTTAAAATGGGGTATTTCATTACTAATTGATACCCAAACTATTAGGTTCACCAAAACGATTCTTTTATTTTCTTTAGAGCTGAGCTATCTTTAGCTGATTCATCCCATTTTATCATGAAATCATCTATAATAGTAGTCATCTTTTCTTCTTCCTCTGCGTTTAGTATTCCTGCTTCTGGAAGTTCTTCAAAATTAGAAGTAATCTGGGTTATTACTTCTGCAATCATTTCATTAATTGCTTCCGATTTGAATTTATCTTCTACATCTTTTACAAGAGCTATAGCAAAATCGTTGGTAGCTTCTATATAGACTTCATGAGTTTGAGTAGTAAAGTAATTTGCTTCCCCAGCATCTAACTCAATCAATGCTGAACGTATTGCTGAAATTACTCCAGAAAATAAAGTAATTTTAGTTACATCATCTTCTTCTGGTATCCTCTCCTTGAAATATAGAGGAATACCTGTTCTTGAGATAATGTAAACAGCTTGAATCATTACAAGTGACTTTCAGTTATATGATTTTTAAATCTGATGAGACTGACAAAAGAAAATGGTGAATTTATTATCAGTTTTTAGTTTCAGAAAGATTTTTGTTTAATGAAGATTCAATGAAACTATGCACATTGTAGTAAATTCAAAGCAAGAAAGAGATATTCTCATTCAGTTATTCAACAACTTAGAGAAGAAAGATATGAACTTTTTTTTGGATTTCGATGATCCATTATCTCTTCAAATTGAATCAATTTTTGATGATCTATGTTCATGCGAGATTCTAATAGACAAAAATGAAGAACCTTCAGGGATTGTCTGAAGAGCATATACCATAGAGTTATAATAGATTTTTACCTAATATTTTTAGATGCATAGAGAACAGAACATTTGTCAAAAATGTGGAAATTTGCGTATAGGTAATTCATTACGTTGTTCTTCATGTAATAATTTGATACCTATTACGCCAATTCAAGGTCCCTCTAAATCTGTTATTACTCTAACATCTATGTGGTCTTTAAGAGATTTTCTTCCAAATTACTCTGATCCTGTTTCCTTACATGAGGGAAACACGCCACTTCTAAAGGTTAAGAATCTAAGGAATCTTCTAGATTTAAGTTTGAAACTGGAATTCAGAAATCCTACTGGATCCTTTAGAGATAGAGCTAGTTCTCTGATAATTTCAGATGCTGTTGAGAGTAAAAGCTCTCAAGTAATTGGTGCAAGTACAGGGTCTTTTAGTATCAGTTTATCAGCTTATGCTGCAAAAGCTGGAATAAGATCTCAAAATGTAATTCCTCAAAATTTAGAACTTTCTAAAATTGAACAAATGAAGGTTTATGGTAGTAATGTAATCGAAATTGGCGATTCGGTTGAAGAATCTATTGCTGAAGCGAACAGGCTTAGTACTGAAACAAATGCTTATTTAGCAACTCCTGAAAACAATGTTTTAGCTATTGAAGGTCAAAAAACCTTAGGCTTAGAAATAGCTTTACAAAAAGAGTTTTTTGATGCTCTAATTATCCCTAGAGGATCTGGGTCTCTTATATATTCAATCTATAGAGGTCTGGAAGATGCACTTGCTTCAGACTGGATAGACGAACTCCCCAGAATTTATGCAATATCTTTAGAGAAAACAAAGAGTGCTTACATGGCTGAATCCTTAGAAATAGAACAACCTTTTCTTTTAGAGGAAGTACGGGAAACAATTAAGTTTTCTAAAGGAAAAGAGATAGAAATTGATGCTCAACAGATGATTGAGGAAGCTTTGAATCTTTCCAAAAAGGAAGGATTATTTATTGAACCAGCTTCAGCTTCTGTTTTAGTAGCTGCTGATGAGTTGATTAAAGAAAAAGAAATAAATCCTCAACACAGCGTTGCGATTCTTTCTGGATCTGGTTTTAATGCACTCAATATTTATGCTTCTCAATTGAGAGATAAACGAAAAGTCGTTTGGGGTTTGTCTGAAAGTTCTACAACTAAATTTGAGATACTGAATCTAATTTCAGAAGGTAAAGCGACTTATGGAATTTCTCTTTGGGAATCCTTAGGACGAGCTAAATCTAAACAATCTATTTATCAACATCTGAACCAACTTCAAGAGAAAGGCTTGATTGTGCTATTCGAACAAGATACTAAAATTAAGGAGTTCAAAGTGACAAAGAAAGGATTTGAAACCTTGGAAAAAATGAGAAATCTTATAGATTTTCTTTAAAAACCTACAATTTTATAGTAACAATAAAAGAAGTGTAAATTTATCAAAAAAATACAAAAGATGGATTATATTCTAATCTTGACAGCTTCCATCTTGTAATTTATCTTTAATTCTGTCTCTAATCATGTCTTGAATTTGATCACATAAATTATCACAATCACAATCACAATTACAATCGCCATCACCTTCGCAATTGCAATCGCAATCACCATCACAATCACCTAAACGATTGTGTAGTTGATATCTTTCATGGATTTGCTCTAAATCAGTATCTCCAGAACTGAAGAATGAGAAATATTCGTTACCAGTGCTAACTGTTTGATTTGAGGATGCGAGCTGCAATGTAAAAATCAGTAGAACAGCTAGACTAAAGCCGATAAATAGGTTTTTTGCCTTCATAGGTTTCGCCAAGATTTTGTGATGTACGTATTTATTAATACTTACTGCTTTAGAAAACTAAAGTAATCGTAAAACTCTATTATAGGAATTTTTAAGACTTAACTGCGCACCAAAAAAGTTATAATAAATTATTCAAGTTGTAACTTGAATATTATCTGTGGTGTTGTACGAATGGAACAAGAAGTAGGTTTGCGTCAAAGTCTAATTAATGAAGTGAATTCAATAAGAAATTTATCATTGATTGTTACTTTTACAGGTCTAGTATTTCTTTCTACTTCTATATTCTTTATTGCCATACCAGCTTCAAATGGATTTTTCAACATAGGAGAAGCTTTTGTATATCTAGCAGCTTTAATCGGAGGACCTATTACCGGAGCTATTGCAGGTGGTTTAGGTGCTTCTATGGCTGATTTAGCTTTAGGGTATGGTATTTTTGCACCTGCAACTGCAATTTTAAAAGCTGCTGAGGGGTTTGCTGTAGGATTACTTTTTCATTATGGAAAAAAGATGAAGAAATGGTTGAAGTTCCTTTTCATTGGAATTATTTGTTCTTTCTTAATTGTTTTTTCAGCAATTTTTGTAAATCAAACATTTGAATTTGGTCTTTCGTTATATGGAGGTGAACCCACGTTTCTTATTGGGTTCTCAAGGCTGATAGAAACTAGTATTTTCCCAGTTGCTTTAGCTTTTTCTGGTGGTAGAACATTTATTATGGATATTCCAGGTTATGCTTTCTTGATTATTGCTCTCATTCTTTCTACTCTCATTGTTTTAGTTGTGATTTTTCTAAAAGAAAAAGGCGAAATGGCATTATCCTGTACTATAGGTGGAATGATTATTGTTTTAGGTTACTTCTTCTATGAAACAGTTGTTCTAAATTATCCCGTAGGAGGGGCTGCAGTTGAGATTCCATTTAATATTGCTCAAGTTATTCTTGGAGCAGCGATTGCCATACCTATTGTTTCTTATTTGAGGGAACTTGGAATAATACATTCTGAAAGAGATGTGGAATATTCGGACCTTGAAGAAGATCTGATAGAAACCAACGAGAATTAGAATTTTAATTTGAAGAGGAAATCTGATGCTTAAGGTTAAAGATTTAACAGTAAAATATCCAACACAAAAAAAATATGCTCTTAAATCAGTAAACTTTGAAGCACAAATAGGAGAATTCATTGTTGTAGCAGGTGCTAGTGGAAGTGGGAAAAGTACATTAGCTCAAGTCTTAATGACACTAATTCCTAATTTTACACAAGCAGAAATTTCTGGTGATGTTTCATTCAATAATCTTTCATTTAACGAATTTACTAGAGAAAATCTAGTCAATACTTTAGGTTATGTACCTCAATATCCTAGTGACTTTACTACTTCATTACTTGTTGAAGAGGAAATTGTTTTTTTGTTAGAAAACCTTGCAGTAGATTCAGAAGAGATTTTATCTTCACTTAATCAAGTATTGGAAGAATTAGGTATTAGTAAATTAAAGAGAAGACTAATCCCTGAATTAAGTTCTGGAGAATTGCAGAGAGTATTTTTAGCATCAGCTTTAGCTTTTACACCACCTATCATTATTCTGGATGAACCTATTGCTAGGATTGATCCTAAAACAGAGGTAAAACTTGTTGAACTGCTAAGAAATTTAGCTGATAAAGGTCATTTAGTAATAGCCTTTGAACACCGTCTCGATTATATTGCAACAAAAGCTAATAGGCTAATTATCTTGAAAAATGGGGAGATAGTTAGTGATGAGCACCCATCTAAAACTATAGAGATGTTAGAAGAGATTGATCCACCAGAACTGTCTCTGATAGATTCCGAAAATAGAGACAAGATACTTTCTCTTGAAGATCAAATTGATTCGAAAAGAATAATATCAAGAATTAAGAAAGCAAATACTTCAGAGCTATTCAAGTTAGAAAACAAGAAACCAAGTGATACTGCCATTTCTTTGAATCATGTTAATTTTAGATATAACAATAAAAGTAACTGGATATTGAAAGATGTAAATCTTCAATTTAAGAAGGGAGAATCTATAGGATTGATGGGGATAAATGGTTGCGGAAAATCTACATTATTGAAAGTTATTTTAGGAGTTGAAAAAGTAAAGGAAGGTGAAGTTTGGAGTAAAGGAAGAAGAATTAAGAATGTTAGAAAGGGAAAGAAAGATTCTATATATGTTCCTGAAAACGCGAAACTATTCCTAATTGGACCTACACCAGTACAAGATCTAGAAAGACAGCTTAGAAATGAAGAAGAAGTAGTGGAAATCTATAGCAAATTCAAAATGCAAAAGCTGATGAAAAGAAAGCTCTATCATTTGAGTGAAGGAGAAAGAAGACTTTTTGCTTTGATAAACTCATTTCATTTTCAAGAGGATTTTATTTTGTTGGATGAACCTACAATTGCTTTGGATAAAAAAGGTCGAACAATTCTACTTGAATTAGTTAAGACAGCAACAGATAATGGAAACACAGTTATTCTTGCATCCAATGATCCCAGAATTGTAACTTCTTTGGATAGATTAATTGTTATTGAAAAGGGAAATATTTGTCTAGATGGACCTCCTCGAGAAGTTCTTTATAACTTAGAGAAACATACAAATTTGATACCTAATCAAACTGTAAGATTCATTCAAAAGCTCGAAAAAGAAACAGGTCTATCTCTTCCTAGAATTCTTAATCCTAAAGAATTCAACGTTTTACTTAAGGAGGCTGAATAGATGTCCTTTATGTTAAAGAGAATTTATGATGGTTTTTTGTATAAACCAGATAAACTACAAATTCACCCATTATTTGGAATTAGTATTGTATTCGTTCAATTTGGATTTTTAGTTCTTAACAAAAACTGGGTGTTAGCACTATTGTTAACATTCATCATTTTTGAAAATGTTATTTTTAAAAATATAAGAGGATCCTTGAGTATTTTGTGGGCTCTTTTACCAATTATAATACCTCTAGGAGGGTTAACTTATATCTTTGGAGGGTGGCTTCTCGTGTATCGTGTCTTAATGCGTTTACTTGTTGGAGGATTAGGTTTTTCCTTTTTCTTTTCTATTGTTAATCCTTCAGACTTGACAAGAAGTCTTGAAAAATTAAAAATCCCAACCAAAATTGCATTGATTCCATCTCTAGCTTTAATGATGATTCCAAGGATAGCTAAAGATGCTGAAGACACTTTTACCACTCTAAAAATTAGGGGTGAAATCAAAGGTATTTTTTTGAGATGGTTACCAAGAGTATTAGCAATCTTTATTGCTTCAGTAATCTATAGATCAGAATTCCTAGCACAGTCTTTATACTTCAAAGGTTTAGGGATACAGAAAAGAACACATTACAGGAAAATTCCTTTCAGGTGGGTTGACCTTTTTAGATTATTTATTTGGAGTAGCTTTATAGTTTGTTTTATTTTGTTCGATAGATATGATTTATTCTATTTCTTCGTTTAGAAAAACTTGAAATAATCGGGAGCATTAACTCATTTAGTAAGAAATTTAAATCTAACAAAATTAAAAAAATAAGAAAAGAGAATTTAGCTCTCTTGTTTGCTAAACTCAACGATAGTTTTCTTTCGCTCAACTACATTATCATAAAAATTTTCGTGTTTCTTTATAAATATTTTAATTGCTTTATCATATGCTGAAATAGCGAAATTACAGTTATCTTCTTTGTTTTCTTCATACGATAGCACATTATATACGTCACCTAAAATTGTTGTAGATACTGCGTATTCAAAAGGAAATTGTGCTTGGTTTCTTATTGTTAATGAATCATTTAGAACCAGTAATGCTTGTTTACAGTTGAATAACTTCTCTTGGGTTTCAGCTAGCAATCTATAAGCTACTCCAATATTGCTGTAAATCATCGCTCTTTCTATAGGCATCTGATCTATAGATCCAGTCCTAAGAGAGGCGTTATAAGATTCTATTGCAAATGTAGAATAAAACTCGTTTGCTTCTATTCCAGATAGTGTCTGATAAGCAATCCCTTGATTTACTAAAGTTATTGCATGTTCAAAAGGAAAGCTTGCTAAATCGCGTCCTTTAATTGCTTCTTTGTATGAGAATATTGCGAATTTACTATTTACTTCTTTTTCTTCTAGTTCAGCTAATGTTTGATAAGCTAAGCCAAGGTTATGATTTACCTGGCTATATTCGAAAACAAACAAATCAGCTGAAAACACCTTTAAAGCCTCCTTATATGAAACAATTGCAAGTTTATAATTTTCAATTCTATTCTCAATTTCTGCAAGACTTGAATAGAAGTTACCTAAATCATTTTGTGTTTTAGCAAACAGAAGTGGTGAGTTCTTTAACGTATATTTCTTTAGAGCTGCAGTATATGATCTAATTGCTAATTTGATGAATTTAGTTCTCCATTCAGCTAGAGAAAAATCTCCGATGAATGATTGAATATTCCAAAACTGAGAAGAATACAAACTATCTATGTTTCCTAAGAAATATGCTGCATTACCTATTTTCACTATTTCATCAGGAACGTTTTTGAATAAAGTAATCAACTTCTTGAAATTCGCTGGAATATTTGGTGCAAGGTTAGCTCCAAAACCTAGAGCTTCACGTAGATAAGTTTCTTCAACAGGTAATTCATAATTTGCCATTGCAAGCAATTTATCATTGTTTAAAGCACCTAACCATTCTTTCCATAAATATCTTCCTCCTAGGAAAGATTCAGTTTTATATGCTGCTTTGATGTTCCATTCTTTTGGAACTTTCTCTATTTCAGCTTCAGAACTTGAATCTATCATTTCTTTGAGTAGAGCTTCCTCAGCTGAATAATTATCATAGTTTGTTTCAATAACAGTATCACCAATTTTTTGAATCAAGACCCCTCTTTTCTTCATTGCGTGTGCAGCAACAAGCTGGTAGTGACCACCATAAACAGCGAAATCTAAAATTTGATGGATTCTCTCATCTGCTGTGTGAAAAATATTTCGAACAGTTCTAACTGAAGTGTTTCGAGCATAAGCGATATCTATGAATGTAAGGTTGATTTCTTCCTTCAAATGCCAAACATACCACTGATTATCATTGAGAATAAGCGGGTAGGGATTTTCTAAACGCATATAACCATATTTCAGTAAGAAACGATAAGCTTGACCAAATTGAACTATATCTCCACCCATTATAAGATTATCAATTGAGATAGGATCTTTCTCATCGAGCAATTCAATTTTGTTGAATTGGGTTCTTGGATTAATGGTAATTTTTAGCAAGGGTTTTTTCTCTTTCTCTTCCCAAAAATCTATTAGTTTTGCAGAATCAGTCTTATCAGCTAGAAACTCTTTAATGTGTTGAAAATTCTTTATTTCGAAAATTTCAACATCACCTGGTATTGGAAGTAGATCTCGTTTGATTTTATCTCCTTCTTCCTTTATAGTATCACCTAATGTAGCTGATGCTAAGTTACGTGCATCATCTGGAACCTTTTCTAAATGCGATTGAGAATCTTTCAGTGCTGTTCTAACTTGCTTTACAGACATTTGCGGTCTTTGCACTTGTTCTAAAACAGGTTTAAGACTAGCTTTTGCATCGCGAATTGTGGTTTTAAGATCCTTCTTAGATAAAGAATGACGTTTTTCTTCTGCAGATAACTTTGTTAACCCCTTCTTAGTATCAAGGATCTCTGTTTGTAAATCTTGTTTTGATAGAACATGCTTTATTTGATCATCCGCTACAGGTCTTAAACTTGAAATAACATTTTTAATTGCTAGTTCTAAGTCTTGTTTTGATATCGAGTGCTTCTTATCACTATCGGAAACTGGACTAAAACTATTAAGGGCATCTTGAATTGCTGTTTCAAGGTCTTTCTTCAAAACACGTTTCTTATCAGTCTCTTCTGGAATCTCTGTTAAGCTGGCTTTTGCATCTTTAATCTCTGATTTCAAATCCTTTTTTATTAGAGCATGGCTCTTGTCTTCAGAAGAAACTGGAATTAAATTATCTATAACATCATGAATTGCTGATTCAAGATCTTCCTTTAGAACTCGCTTATTACTTTGAACTTGATCTGATAAAGGCTTGAGTTTACCAATTGCATCCTTTATCGCTATTTCAAGATCCTCTTTTGTTGTTTCTTCTTTTTCTATTTTCTCAACTTTTTTCAATTTGGATTTTAATTCATCTCCTGATTTTTCCAGAAGCAAAGCTGTTGGAGACTTAGCTTTCTTATCACTAGATTTTTTAGAGCGTTTAGTTTTTTTCTTGGACATACAATTCACCTGTTTTTTTAAAGTGCCTTTATTCAAAGTTTTAATCTTCTAATTTTATTTATAATAATAATTGTTAATATAATTCTGAAAGAAAAGTGAAAAAACATGGAAAAATATGGCAAAAACAACAATATCAGATTAGAATCTATGAGATTGAACATTTTTAGATCTTATACTCTTGAATTTCCTTATAGTTGCCATCCGATATCTTGAAAGTTTGTGTAATAAAATCTACCAATTCTTCTCTAGAATCAGATTCTCTTTTCTCAAGATGGTTAAATATGATTTCAATCAGTCTTTGTGCTTCTATCTGAGAATCATCAGGTTCTGTAATTAGAGAAATGACGATTTCCCCCCTTTCTTGAAAAACAATTTGTCCATAATTTGAGACAATACTGGCAACTCTTTCCTCTCTTAGAGTATTATTCTTATCATCATATACTTTAGCCAGCAAATCTAAAACAGAGATAAGATTGCTAGTTACATCAGAGAAATCCAAGAATAATTTGATGTTACCAAAAATGGATGATATTATCAACCCTTTAGGAGAGACTGTTTGTTCTTTAATATATTCCTGTATTTTTCTAGTAAACCATTCCATTGCGTTATCAACATTCATTGATGTCTTAACGCTAATTTCAAAAATCTGAAAGCTTATTTTTGGAAAATTACTGAGTTTTTGTAAATCTAGTACTTCAATAATCTCATCAAGCTCCATAGAATTCAAATCAGCTTTATTTGCAAGGAAAGCAAAAGCAATTCTACGATCTATTTCTAGATTATTAATAAGATACCAAAACCATTCTTTACCCTCCTCAGTTCGTTTTCTATTAGAAGCATCAAAAATAAAGAGAATCCCATAACTATTTGCAGCATAATTTAACCAAAATTGCCGCCTTAAAACCTTATGACCACCCACATCGAATAGTTTCAGAAGAGTATCTCCAGCTCTAAATATTTCAAAGTTTACTCCAATTGTTGGAGAAGTATTGTCAACCCATTTCCCTTTAACCAATCTTAACGCTAAACTTGTTTTACCTGCTTGATCTAATCCTAGTAAAGTAACGGGAACTCCCTTCTTATCGAAATTTAAACTTGTCATTTTTTCACCTTTTTCATTTTTTTAACTTTTTTTTATTTCATTAATCCTTATTCAACAAACACAATTTCTCTAAATTGTGCGAGTTCTTCTTTATTCATTCGATTTGGAAACTCAAATTTATTAATCAAATCCTTAAAACCTTTCTCTATTTTTTTATTTGGGAGTAGGAATTCTATCTTTCTGTCTGGCAGAATCACAGCTATAAGGTAATATTGTCTTCCTTTCATACGATGATCAAGTGGAATATCATCTTTTCCAAAGAATGCATAAATGATTGTTATATAATTATCCAATTTAGGTGCTGGAATAGGACCGAATACACCAACTGGTTGCTTATTTCCTTGGGCAATACCTGTATAGCACATAGTAGAAAAATATTCGGGAGCGATTGGAATACTCCTTAAATCCTCCCGAACTAACTCACCTCCAAAAGAAGCAAAACGGAAAAGAGCAACACCAATATTATCTTCATTAGCTATTGATATTCTGAGATTTTTAATTTCTGCTTCTTTCTTAAGATGGTAACTAGCATCATTTAAAGTAATAATGAAGTTCTTTCTATCACCTTCAGTTACTTGTGTAATGGTTACATGACATGGAAATTCAGATCCATCTTTCCTTCGGATTTGATAGATTAATCCATCCATTACGTTGCCTTCAAGTATAATAAATGAGAAATCTGGAAAAATGTTGTTGATAAGTGTTGAAGATGCATGTAATTCTTGTAAACTATATCCAATCATCATTTCAAACATCTGATTAGCAAAAAGAAACGTACCTTTTGAATCAATTGAAGCTATTCCTGAGGAGATACTCTGAAGGATTTTTGTTGATTCTTTAGATTCGAGATTCCTCATCTTCTGATGATTTGCATTCTTCAAACTAATATGGATTACTGGTAGAATTTCTAGAACTTCATTTATAATTTGTTGTGCTTCGAAAGGAGGTTGAATAAGAGGAATTTCTAATATGAATTCTAAAGAATTCCTTAAGACATACGGGCAATATATTGTTGGTATGTTTTTTCTTAATGATATTGATCTTTTTCTAAAGACTGGCTTAGTAATTGAATAAATTCTAGAAATGAGTTTTTCATTTAAAATTGCAATAGTTTCAGGTTTTTCAGAACTTCTATTATAAGCAATAATTCTATCTTCTATTTTATCAACAACATAAAAAGAACAATTTTCACAATTATAAATATCAAACAAAAAATTGAATACTCCTTTTACTACATCTGAAATGGAAGAAACTTCTGTTAAAGTGTGAAAGAAACTTAAGAATGATCTAGTTTTGTTGTTAGGGCATTGTAGATTTTCTCGTTTGTGTTTGGTAATAGGAGCTGAGTTCATCAAAGCGATCACACTTTACATTCGTATTCGATTTAGAATTCCCATTTAACTGAGTCAATTAGATTCTTTATTGTATCCTTATCTATTTTTAATTCTCGTTTCATTCGGGACAGAACTTCGAAAAACAAAGTCAATCCAGTTTCTCTAGCTATGCTCTGTTCATCATCCTGATCAGCATATAAGATTGCATAGTAATCCCCCTTCTTTAACATATGAACCACATAGTTGTCAATGTTTATAGATGGTAAGGAATCGATCATTTTCAGAGAATGGGCTCGGAATACTTGTTTTACATCTTGAATTTCAGTTTTCTGTTCATTTTCGATGAATATCTCGTCAAATATAGGTTCAAGTCTGTCATCCAGGATTTCAAAAGAATAGACATTCACAGAAGGTTTAGCTTCCATTCTTCTCCTGATAGATTGAGATAACCATGTCCAGCATTCCTTGATATTTTTTCCAGATACACTTGATGTTTCAAAGATTCGAAAACTTTTCAGCGGTGATTCACTGAATTTTGTAAGGTCAAGATTTTCCACTATTTCTTCAAGACTGAGTGAGTCTTCTAAATCAGATTTGTTTGCAAAGAAAGCGAAGTTCGCGTCTTTAGGTATCCATTCTTCTACTTTCCACAACCACTCTTTCACTAGTTTCATTCTATTTTTATCAGTTCTGTCAAATACAAATATACATCCTTGGCAAGAAGAAACGAAATTTTCCCAGAAAGTAGACCTGAAGGCTTGTTGTCCCCCTAAATCTACTATATCAAAACGGTAATCCTCTTCTTTGATAATAGAAAGGTCATAGCCGACAGTTGGTTTGAAATCATCTTTAAATTCTCCTGTTTTTAATCGATGAATGAAAGTTGTTTTCCCAGCTTTTTCTAATCCAGTGATTGCAATCAATGGATGAATTTTCTTTTTAATGCTCATACATATCCCAGTTAATTTACTGTAAAATATATTAATTCTATATTGAAAGAAAAGTGAAAAAACATGGAAAAATAGGGAAAAGACTTTTTTATCATAAAAACTATTGTTATATTTAGTGCATTGTTATTAGATAAGAGGTTCAAACCTTATTGTTTCAAAGGCACTGAAGAAGGGGATTATCTTGTGTGTTGGTGTAATAAGCTCTCAATTACTGCTTGATATAGCAGATTTCATTTATATTGCAGTTGATGTAAATCAAAAAGTTACTCTCATTAATAGAAAAGGATGCGAGATTCTTGGTTATTCAGAGGATGAGATAATTGGTAAGAACTGGTTCGATAATTTTCTCCCTAAGAGAATTCGTGAAGAAACAAAAGAAATTTTTCAAGAATTATTAGCTGGTAAAATAACACACTCTGAGTCCCATGAAAACCTCATTCTCACTAAAGATGGTGAAGAGAGACTAATAGCCTGGGATAATACCTATATTAGGGATGAAGAAGGAACAATTATAAGTACATTAAGTTCTGGAAAAGATGTTACTGAGATTAAAAAAACTCAAAAAGAACTTATAGACAGCGAAGAAAAATTCAGGATGATTTTTAATAACGCAAATGATGCAGTTTATCTTTTTTGTATTGATGATGAGCAGATACCATCAAATTTTATTGAAATAAATGATGTTGCTTGCAAAATGTTAGGTTATACTGAAGAAGAATTTAGAAAAATGTCTCCTAGTGATTTAACCTCAAAGAGTGTAACACTGAAGATCCCAGAGATTATTAATAAACTTACAACGTTAAAAAGCCTAACCTTTGAATCTATTCATTTTACAAAAGAAGGAGAAGGGATTCCAGTAGAAATCAGTTCTCATACTTTCCTTTATAATAACAAACAAATGGTGCTTTCAATTGTTAGAGATATTTCGGAAAGGAAAAAGAATGAAGAAAAAATCAAATCTTCAGAAGTAATATACAAAGCACTCTTTGACAATACAGGAACAGCGATGATGTTAGCAGAAGAAGACTTTACTATAACACTAGTCAATAGACTATTTTTGGAAAAGTCAGGTTTATCAAAAGATGAATTGTTAGGGAAAAAGTGGACAGATTTTATTCAAAAAGCAGAAAGAGAAAATATAATTAAAGCTATTGAAAGGATGGGTACAGATTTTATTCCACCTATAATTTTTGAAACCTCGGAATTTGGGATACTTGGAGAAAATACGACTTTATTAGTAACAATAGGCATTAATCCTGAAACGAGTCAACACATAGCATCGCTTATTGATATATCTGAAAAGAAGGAACTTGAAAAAGAACTCTCTAAAAGTGAAGAAAAATTTAGGGAGCTATTTAACAATGTTCCTGTTGCTCTGAGTCAAACAAAACCTAGCGGTGAGATAGTAGAATGCAACTCTGCTTTCCTCACTATTTTTGGATACAAAAATGCTGAAGAACTAAAAAAGATTAATGTAGAGGAATTATACTTTGATCCAATCGAACGAAAGGATGTTCTAGCTATAAAAAATGAAGTAGGTTACTATGATTCTTTACTTCAAAAGATGAAAAAGAAGGATCAAACCCCTATTTGGGTTAAAATGAACTCAAAAGCATCCTACGACAAAAACCATAATGTTTCACATTATGATACATACTTGAAAGATGTAACAGATAAAAAAGAGATGGAAGCGAGGTTGAAGGAAAGCGAAGAAAAATTCAGAAGCATTTTTAACCATTCGGTTGACGGATATTTGCTTCGTGATGACGAAGGAATAATTCTTGATTACAACCCAAAGTTTTCTGAAATTTTCGGTTATGATAAGGAAGATCTAGATAGTGAAAATGTTGCAAAATTTGATATAAGAGAAAATATTGATGATTTAAAGAAAATAAGAAACATGCTTGCTTCGAAAGGTCATGGTTTTATAGAAACAAGATTCATGAAAAAAGATAAGACGTTGGTTTCAACTGCAGTTTCAGCAATTAAATTTGATCTTGCTGGAAAAGATGTAATCTTCTCTATATTGAGAGATATTTCAAAACGGAAAGAAGCAGAAGAAGAGTTGAAAACAAGCGAAGAAAGACTTCGAACTTTGTTTGAAAACATTCCCCTAGCTATTTCAACTAATTCCTCAGATGGTGAGTTAATTGATATAAATCCAGCGTTTTTGAATCTATATGGATATAACAATAAAGAGGATTGCTTCTCAACCCCTTTTACTAATCGTTGGTTCAATATCAAAGATCGAGAAAGGTTCTATGATTCATTACGTCAGAGGAATTTCGTTCAAAATTTTGAAGCAAAACAATACAGAAAAGATGGAAGTGAATTTTGGGTATCAATCACTGCAGTAGCTCAGCCCGATATTTCTGGAGAGAAGAAGTACTTCAATGCACTTAGAGAAATCACAATTGAAAAACAGAGAGAAGATGAGCTGAAAAAACAAACCATGAGATATCATTTGAAAGAATCGCAATTATATCTAACTGAAGAAGAGCAACCATATATTTCAAAAGAAGCCTTTATTGATTTATTAAAAGTAGGGTATAATGGTCTAGTACTATCAAGATTACCTGAAACAGAATGGAAGAGAGATACAAATTATGAATTCGATTTCTTTAGATTAGCTGAAAAAGGAAATCTGAAAACTATCTCTTCCAATCTAAGCAAGATAGAACAACTAATAGAAGAACTACCTAATAAACATGTAATTGTTATTGATAGACTCGATTATCTCATTTCTAAGAATGGGTTTGAAACCACTTTGTTCTTCATCTTTAGATTAATGGATATTGCTTACCTTTCTAATCACATAATCATCATTTCACTTGATCCTGCAACTATAAATGAAAAAGAAAGGAAATCAATGAGAAAGGAGATGCGAATGATTGAATCCGTAGCTGAATCTTCATTACCTGAAGAACTAATTGAAATATTGGAATTTGTTCATAGGAAGAACATCGCAGGAAACAAACCTTCCTATACAGATATTGTTGAAACTTTCATAATAAGTAGACCTACAGCAAGGAAACGAATAAAGGACTTAATTAACGAGGAGTTCATATTTGAATTAACAAAAGGAAGAAGCAAAGTTCTAGGAATAACAGCAAGAGGTAAAGCTATTTTTGAGTAATTTTTTTACCCTATTTTTCCACATTTTTTCATTTATATTACCAAATTTTGTTATAAAGAAAGAGGGATGTTCATCTACAGTGAATATCTGAAAAGATTAAAATCACTTTCAAAAGATTGGGATCAAATTGCCTGTTAAAACAGAAAATGAGGATAAAATAGTGACGAACTCTAAGGAATTATCTGATTTTCCTGGAAGATATGATGACTTAGGTGAAGACTTAATGAGACTATTTTCTAATGAGCATATTTGTACAATATATCGAAAAGATGAAGATAAGATATATACTATTATAGAATTCATTAAATCAGGCTTAGTAAAAAACGAAAGATGTTTGATTTTTGTTGATAAGAAAACAGAAGAATGCATTCGAAAAAAAATTAAAAAATTCAAAGAGTTAAATAGTCAATTAAGTAATTCAATTGTAAAATTTGTATCTTCTGATCTAATCTTTTCTAATGAAGTTAGTTCCAATCTTGAACGAACTGTTGATTTGTTTAAATCTCATTTAGAGAAATTCGTAGAAGTTGGTTCAAATGATTTAAGAGTAATAATTGAGATGTTACCAATTGAGAGTAATAACACAAAAATTAGTTTAATGTTAGAATTTAATACAATTATTGACAAATTGACATTAGAAAGAGATTTTAGTATATTCTGCTTCTACAATGAGTATAGATTTGAACCTAAAGTACTATTGGAAGCCATTTTTACTCATCCTAAGTTGATTTTCAATGGGTATTTGTGTGATAATTCTTATTTCATAAATTCCAATGACTTTCAATTGATTCAGAAGAAGGAATTTGATAACACTCTATACAAAAGAGTCGTTTATGATATCGTTCAAAGAGAAATAAATGAACAACAAAGAAAAAAACTAGAATCCTATATTCAAAAAGAATCTCTCAAAGAATATCAATGATTCTGTCTTTCTATTAGATTTTGAAGGAAATATACTCGAAGTAAATGAAATAGCATACAAATCCAGAGGATATACAGAAGAAGAGATACATGAACTAAATATATTGGACATTATGACCTCAGAAAACAAAGACTTATTTGATTCGAGAATTGAAGAACTAAAGACAAAGGGAGAGATAACATTTGAAACAACTCATTACTGTAAGTATGGTTCAATCATGGATGTTGAATTTAAAACTAAAATAATCACATATGAAAATCAACAACATCATGTATTTGAGCGTAGTTTTAAGCTTGGTAAAACAGCAGGAACTGGTCTTGGGTTATACATTGTTAAGAAAACCATTGAAAGATATGGAGGAGAGATTACACTTAAGGATAATTATCCTAAAGGCACAATTTTTGAGATTAGGCTAAAGAATAAAGAGGAAAATTAATTTTAGAATCTAAGTATTTTCCATATTTTGCCATGTTTTTTCACATCGCTTTCAATATAGTGTTATTGCTTGTTAGGGTATTTTCAATTGAGAAAAAGAATATAGAAAGAGACGGGAAGTCAAATTGAACTCGAAAATCAAAGATGTCAAAGAAGAAAGTGTAATTTCTAATAATTCTTCAAGAGGTTACTTAGACCTAAATTCAGAAAAATCTGCCAAAAAACTAAGCAAGCAATTAACTGAGTTTTTAAAATCTAAACTTAAGTTATTAAGATTTCGATATAGAAAAATAAATAAAAATATTTTAGTTGGTGCTGGAAACTTTCAAACTAGATACCTTTGTGAATTAGTTTTAAGAAAATATAGTTTCTTAATCACAACCATCTCTAACGTAGATGAAATTTTAGATATCATCAATGGTGATTATGAAACTATTCTTTTTGATGAAACAGACTACAATGAGGGAGATTCGGATATTATTGAAGTGATAAAAATAACCAGTCCAGAAGTAAAACTACTGACATTTTCAAGAAATCTGAAACTAATCAACAAAAAGATGTTTCCACTTTTCATGAAATATCTTCGAATAATAGTGTAAAAGAGGAAAATGAATTAGCATCTGAAGTATCAATTACAGTTACAGTCAATGAAATTACTATTAATGAGAGTGCATAGATGGGAACTAGAAAGCAACCAGTTAATTTTGTAATACTAGGTTTAGAGAATGCAGGAAAAACCACTTTATTAAGAAATATCTCAGGAAAAGAATTTACTGAGACATTTACCACCATCGGTATCAATATTGAGCAGTTAAGACACAGAGGTTTGGATTTCCAAGCAATTGATGTTGGAGGACAACTTCACTTTCGTGAAACAATGTGGCAATATTATACGACTTTAGCAAAAGGTGTTATTTTTGTATTTGACATTTTTGACAGAAGCAAATTCTTAGAAGCAAAGAACTGGTTTGAATATATCTCACATCGTCTCTCCAAGAAAGCAGTTCTAATGTTTCTAGCTAACAAAATAGATCTTAAAGATGAAGATGACACATATTTAACAACCGAAGAAATAATAACAATGTTTGAACTTGATAATGTTTCTAAATATCCTGAAAGATCCTTTAGAATATGGGAAATATCAGCTAAAACTGGTGAAAATGTAAATAATGCAATTTCATGGATGTTCAATAAACTAGTGGAGTTTATCAAAGAGGAGTCAAGAATTTCTTTTGTTTTGGTATTAGATCAGAATAATAAAATTGTATATAAGACTTCTATAAATGAAAAAACTGATGAATTTGAGACAATCATTAACAAATGCATCATTCAGATGAAAGATCTTGGTGCAAATGAAAACATGATCTCAATACAAGATTTCTCCGCAAGTATAAAAACAGAAAAAGATTACAGTGTAGTTGTAGGTGCTGAAAAAGGAGTGTCCAAAGATGATCTTTCAACTGCAACAATATCTATAGCTCAGCTAATAAATACTGAATTTTATCCTCCTGAAAAATTCAAAGATCAACTAGAAGAGGTTGTGAACATCTCTCTTCTTCATAATTTAAACAAGAAATCGAGGCATGATTAAAATGAAGAGAACTACTATAGCAATTACTGGATTACCTGGGGCAGGAAAAACATGTTTTACACAGAGACTACTAACAGGAAATCATATTTCATCCCAACCTACTTATGGGGTAGATGTAGAGTTTGCATCTTATAAGAATCTACCTTTACAAATCTGGGATATGGGTGGACATATGGCTTTCAGAACACATATTTGGGAAAATTATATCAAAATGTCCTCTGGATTAATATATATTTTTGATGCTTCAGATTTATCTCAATTGGAAGAAAGTTCTGAATGGTTTTGGAAATGTTTCTCTTGGATAGAAGATAAGGAAGCACCCGTTTTGTTTTTGGCCAATAAATGGGATTTAGTTGAAAATGAAGAGAGAGTCATGAATTCTATTGTTGAAGGATTTAGATTAAATGAAATAGCGCTCAAATCACTTGATTCCCCTTTCAGATTTTTCTTCATATCTGTCAAAACAGGTGCATACTTCTCAGATGCTCTGAATTGGTTAATTGTAAAACAATTTATCGAAAAGCGACAAAGCCAGAATAAAATAATTTCATTAGATATTTTCGTAAAAATTGGAGACAGTTTAGCACATATTCACGATAATTCACAAGAAAGAAATGAAGTCTTGAGTACAATTGACATTTATAAGAAGAAATTTGAACAATCTGAAAGTGAGAAATTAAAACTACTAGAAGAGATTAGCTATGAAGGTCATAAAGTGCTTCATATATCTCATTCCTCCATGGCTCTTCTTGTAATATCTAGAGAGGATTTTATAGATAGAGCAGGATTTACAAACATTTTGGAGAAAATAGAAACAAAAAAATCATTTGAGGACATAAATGAGTTCTATACTTTATACGAAAGCGTAAAAGAATCAGTCTCAAAGAATTTTCACACGAACATTTCAACAACACTTAGTTGTGACTTATTAGTTACTAATTAAAAAGGTTTAAATTTTCGTTTTTTTTCTCTTTTCAAGATAATCCTTTATTTAGTAGGTTATATAAACACATTTTTTGTAACTGATTATCATCGAAATTTATGATAATTCATTATTATGTAGCTCATCATGATTAGGTTTTGTTATGATATTAAAGCAATTACTTCTTTAACTGCTCTTTCTATCTCTTTAGAAGGGGCTTGCATAAATTCAACTGATTTAGCCTGAGCCCCTATGAACAAGAACTCCTTTTTTTGAATTTCAACTAACTCTTTTATCTGAAGTAAAGGAATTGAATGACTTGTTAAAGGTCTTATATAATCTGATATATCAGCTGTTACAAGCACTGACCCTGGTTTAGCTCCATAATCTATCGCATCTATAATCACTACAACATCATAGATGTCTTTACTTATTATATCTACAAGAAAAACAGATATATCTTCAGCTTCTTCAGAAAAAACATTCTTAGGATAAAATTCTACTAGTTTCTCAGCTACCATCAAACCAAAAGCATCATCTGCTCTATCTCTATTGCCAAAACAAAAAAAAGCTATTCTAGAAGGTTCAATGTTATGAAAAAAAGAGAGGGGAGGTGGCACTTATTGTTTCACCAATTTAACCATGTGACAGCTACAACTTATGCAAGGATCATATGCTCTTGCAATCATTTCTAACTGAAGCTCAGTATCCGGATTATCTTCTGCTAAGAGTTTCTCTGCGGCTGTTTTAATGAATTCTTCAACATCATCTAAGAACTGTGCAGTCGGAGTAATGATGTCTGCGTGGACTATTTTATGATCTTTGATCTCATAAGAGTGGTATAAAGTTCCTCTTGGAGCTTCTACAGCAGCTGTTCCTTTACCATCCATTTCGTAGTTAGTTACTATTTCAGAATCTGGCAAAGCTTTGATTTGATCTATCAATCCTGGTATTTGTTCAAAACACCAGAGAGCTTCAATTAATTGTGCCATATTGTTGTATATTGGATTTACTTTCCACTTGTCATTATAGTATTTGTCGAATTTCTCTTTTGCTTCTCCAGTAAGTCTATCTCCAATGAGTATTAATCTGGCTAATGCACCTACTGTAAATGGTTTATCGTTGTATTTTGATCTCTTGGCATAACTGTGCTCTACAACACGTTCATTGGTTAGTTTTTTATAATCCTCTACAGGATATTCTTCTCCTGTTGAAATAAGAATTGTTTCTCCTTCAAAACCAAATTTTCCATTAGCTGGATTGCAGCACATGAATTGAGTTTCTCTCTCACAATAGTCAGGAATTGGTAATGTACCCCAAACTTCAATGAAAGCCGAAATCTTTTCCTTGAATTCAACTGCTTTTTCAGCAAAATAATCTAATTCTTCATCAGTTGGAACTCTTCCAAAACCACCAATCAGAGCATTTTCTCCATGGATTTTTCTTCCATGAAGAAGTTTCATCAATTCAGTTCCATATTTCTTCATTACTACTGCTTCAACTACAGTGTCTGTGTGAGTAGGAAGCATTGCAATAGCAGAAGCTTGTTTAAAGAAATCTGGTAGTGCTAAATAATATACGTGCAGCACATGGCTTTCTATATATTCTGCATAATGCCAAAGATGTCTAAGTAACTGAGTCTTTTCTGGAACTTTAACCTTTAGAGCTTTTTCAATTGCACTAATTGAAGCATTTCTATGAGAAACTGTACATATTGCACAAATTCTAGCTACTAGTGAAATGTTTTCATGAATAGTTTTACCTCTAACAAGGGCTTCAATCATTCTTGGGCCTTCGAAAATGTCCACAAGAACTTTGTCTACTTTTCCATCCTTTGTATATACTTGAATTCCTCCGTCTCCTTCAACTCTAGCAAGCACATCTACACTAATTATCTTTTCACTCATCATTTTTCACCCTTTAAAGCTAGCTCTGTGGCTTCGCCTCCAAACATCATCAACTTCCTTTTCGCATCTTCTTCAGTTAAACCGATTTCAATCAACTTCTCAATCATTGATTCAAAGTTTGCTCCTTCGTATGCTCCAAAGCATCCAACACAAGGAACACCAAAGGTAGGACAACATGCATCACAACCGCCAGCTGTAACTGGACCCAAACAATATTCTCCGTGTAACAAGAAGCAATCATTTCCTTGGAATTTGCATTCAATGCATACAGGATAAGGATATTTAGAAGGTTTTAAGCCACTAATTAATTTAGTATAAATTGGAATGAAATTTTCCTTAGCAATAGGACACCCTGGGATTGAAAAATCGACTTCTATGAATTTATGAATAGGTTTTGCAGGTATTGGATTTCCAACTAATTCACTGAATTCAGGAATCTTTCCATCTTTACCATATACAAGTAGCATTCTCTCTTCGAATTCTTTCTCATTGTCACCAAGATATTGAATTCCACCGTGAGTAGCGCAGGTTCCGAGAGCTACAACAATGTCTGCTTTTTTTCTAATTTCTTTAAGTTCTGCAAGCTGTTTGTCAGTGTTAATACTTCCTTCAACAAGAGCAATATCTACATGTTCAACCTCTTGATGAGATTGAGCCATATGGAAGAATTTTATATCAGCACTTGTAAAGAAATCAACCAATTCATCTTCCATGTGAAGTATAGCAAGTTGATCTCCAGCACAGCCTGAAAATCCGAAAACACCTACAACAGGTTTCTTTTCTCTCTTCCACATCTTAGATCAGCTCCTTAATATGTTGAACGTCATAATAGGTAAAAACTGGACCTTCTAAACAGGTGTATCTGCCACCAATAGCACAGTGACCACAATGACCTTGACCACATTTCATTCTGCGTTCAAGTGTCATCAAGATTTGATCCTTTGGAATTTTCAGTTTAAGTAGCTCTTGAATTACATATTTGTACATTATTGGAGGACCACAAATGATAGCAGTTGTTTTTTCACTTACAACTCTGTCTACAATCTTTGGAAATAATGTTGTTACAACACCTTCATTATAAGGCCATTCTCCAGTATCATCCTTATCAACAGATAAATGGGATTCTATGATTCCTCTTTGAGCCATAGCTATGATATCATCTCTATATAACATATCAGCTGGACTTCTAGCTCCATTTAAGAAAAATACTTGATTAAATTCTTCTCTTCTATCTTCCACGTAAAGAAGTACCGATCTCAAAGGAATAGCTCCCAAACCACCTGAAACAATTATCAGATCCTTTCCTCCTAGACTCTCCATGTCAAATCCATCTCCATAAGGACCTCGTAGATTGACTATATCACCTACTTTTAGATTGAATAATGCTTCTGTAAATGAACCTACTTTTCGCACTCCAAATTCAATGAAATCTGTTCTTGTTGGTGGCGAGGATATTGAAAATACTGCTTCTCCAACACCTGGTAAAGACATAATTGCAAATTGTCCAGGTTTATAATCCTCTTCTACAATACTTTCATCTAAGAATTTAAACTTAAAATATCTTGTATCTTCTGTTAAATCTTTCATAGCAAGAATTTTTGCTGGTTGTGTTGTATATGCATGATCTCCTTCTTTGGTTGTTATTGTCATTAGTCACAAACCTCCTGGTTTTCACATACTTCTCCAAACAATGCTTCAGAGACTGTTATCACATTGATATCTACTGGACAGAAGGTTACACATCTACCGCAACCTACACAGCTTGGTTGTCCCCATTTTCCAATGTATTCCTTTAATTTATGAGTGTAATATAATTTCAATCGAGCTGTTCTATCTGGTCTGAAATCATGATTACCTGCAACCATTGAATAGTATGGAAGTGTGCAACTATCAAGAATCCTTTCTCTGTATCCATCTTCTGCGTTCATATTTATCCTATCTTCTACATTGAAGCAGTTGCATGTAGGGCATACAAGACTACAAGTTCCACAAGATAGACATTTTTCACCAAATTGATCCCATACTTTACTATCATAATTTAGATGAATTATGTCAGCTAAATATTTGAAAGAAGGTATTTCACTCTTAAACATTCCTGACCTCTTTTGTTGCCATCTAACGTAATCTTGAATATCTTCTTCTGAAATTTCTTCAGAAAGGAGGTTTTCTGCTTCTATGGCAATACTGAGCCCTTTATCTGATCCTACCCATACAAGATAATGCTTTTCTAATTCTGTAAAAAACAAATCAAAACCGTCTTCTACCATATCAGTACCTGTTGATTTACAGATACAATTCTCATCAGGAAAGCATGAATGACCTATTATTATCAGATTGTTTCTTCGTTTTTCGTAATATGGATCTTTTATGTTCCCTAGGAACAATCTATCCAGGATATTAATTCCGTGAATATCACAAGGATGTACTCCTATAACTATTTGAGGTTCATCACTGACAAATACATCAGATTGACCTGTCTTATCATAACGAAGAGTTGGATATCTAGATGGTGTAAGGAATTTTTTTGGGCCTATAACAGTTCTTTGATAATCGAAATCAAGATCTTCAAATTTCTCGATTTTTTCAAAGGAATAATGCCCGTTTCCTTTTACTGGTCCGAAGAGTTGTCCTTTAGTTTTTATTAGCTCAATGAACTCTGGAAACCTATCCTTAGACATCTTATAAGTTTTCATGTCAAGAGAATTTTTAGCATTATACTTATAAGGTAATCTATATGGATGAGCTATTGAAAATGAGGAATTTTAGAGACATGTAATCAAGTAATTTTGAGTAAAACTCCAAGATTTTTGACATTTATAAAATTTACAAACAAGCACTTTATCTGTGTGATTTTTCGACACACAAATTAGAACAAAACTTAGCTATTAATTGTATAAAATATGTATTAGCGACACGTATGATACTTTGTACAATTGGTTTAAAACTACTTTTAACAACCTAATAGTAGTGTCAACTGTTTGTTTAATTATTCAAACGTTTTATTTGTAAGAAAAACTTATAACATATTATATAGAAGATTTATTAATAAAACATTGATAAAATGCTTGAAGGAGCATCAAATCTACTCTTTATACCACAAGTCACCTTTGTGTTATAAGCCCTAGAATTTCTTAGATTCCTTTGTTACTTCATTAAATCTACTACATCTATTACTTCCTAAAGGTGAATAAATGAATAAAAAAGAAATTGAAGAGAAAAATAGTTCTAATAGTGATAGCAAGTTACAGCTAGCATTCTACTGGGCTGCCAGTTGTGGTGGTTGCGAAATTGCTGTATTAGATATAAATGAAAAAATTTTGGATGTTGTTGCTCTTGCTGACATTCTTTTTTGGCCTGTAGCGTTAGATTTCAAGTATAAAGATGTTGAAGCAATGGATGATAATCAAATAGATGTCTGTTTCTTCAATGGCGCTGTAAGAACTTCTGAACAAAAGCATCTAGCAGAATTGCTTAGAAAAAAATCGAAGACTATGGTAGCTTTTGGTTCGTGTGCCGTTACAGGAGGTATTCCAGGTCTAGCTAATTTAGCAAGTCGTGAGGAAATATTTCATGTCGCTTACCTTGAGAATCCTTCCACATCTAATCCTCAAGGAATATTACCTAAAACTGAAGTTGAAGTAAAGGAAGGAATTCTAACTCTCCCCGAATTTTATGATGAAGTAAGGAGTCTCAACCAAGTTATTGATGTTGATTATTACTTACCTGGTTGTCCACCTCATCCGGATCTTATTATGACAGCTATTGGAGCTATAGTTGAAAACAAACTTCCTCCTAAAGGTTCAGTAATTGGCCCATTAAAATCCGTTTGTGATGAGTGCAGATTTGAAAAAACAGAAAAGAAAATAGATTCGATAAAAAGAATTTACGAGCTTGAAACAATAGAAGATAAGTGTCTTCTAGAACAGGGAGTTATTTGTTTAGGACCAGCTACACGAGGAGGGTGTGCTGCACAATGTCTGGATGCCTTTATGCCTTGTACTGGTTGTGGAGGACCAGCTCCTAATTCCATTGATCAAGGTGCAAGTATGATGTCCGCTTTGGCGTCTATACTTGGACTAGAGGGAGAAGAAGAAATGAAAGAAGAGGAAGTAGAGAAACTGATTGAGCAGATAGTCGATCCAGTTGGTACTTTTTACAAATATGGCTTACCAACAGCTATAATCAATAGGAAGGCGAAAGAATGAAAAAAACCATTACAATTGATCCAGTAACAAGATTAGAGGGACATGGAAAGATAGTTATTTTTCTTACAGAAGAAGGAGATGTTGATAATGTTTATCTTCAAATACCTGAGTTAAGAGGATTTGAACGTTTTTCACAAGGAAGAAGAGCAGAAGACATGCCACAAATAACCTCTAGAATATGTGGTGTATGTCCAGTAGCTCATCATTTCGCATCAGCAAAAGCATTAGATAGGGCTTTTAATGTCGACCCTCCACCAGTTGCCAAAAAGCTTAGAGAATTAATGTATTGTGGATACTTTATTTATGATCACATATTGCATTTTTACTATTTAGGAGGACCAGATTTTATTGTAGGTCCAGATGCTCCTGCAGCTAAGAGAAACATATTGGGAGTCATTGAAAAAGCTGGAATTGAAATTGGTAAAGAAGTCATTAAGCACAGAGCTTATGGACAAAAAATTACAGCTATCTTAGGTGGTAAAGCAACTCATCCCGTCTGTGGTTTACCAGGAGGTGTATCTAAACCGCTTTCTTCAGAAGAAGTTGACGACATCAAAACAATGGTTACATCATGTGTTGATTTTGCTCAATTCTCACTGAAACTTTTTGATGATATTGTCCTTAAAAATGAGGATTATGTTAATCTCATTCTAAGTGATCCTTATACTTTGAAGACTTACAACATGGGTTTAGTAGATGAAAATAACAAAGTAAATTTCTATGATGGGTTAATTCGTGTAACTGATACTCAAGGAAAAGAATTTCTCAAATTTGATGTTAATGACTATTTCAAACATATCGATGAGCATGTTGAAGAATGGAGTTATATTAAATTTCCATATCTGAAAAAGATTGGTTGGAAGGGTTTTGTGGATGGTCAAGAAAGCGGCATTTATCGAGTAGGACCACTTGGAAGATTAAATGCAGCTGATGGAATGACAACACCATTAGCAGATGCAGAGTACAAAAGAATGTACGAAACCTTAGGAGGAAAACCTATCAATTCTACATTAGCTTTTCATTGGGCAAGATTAATAGAACTATTATATGCAACAGAAAGAGCTCAAGAGCTGATAAATGAACCAGATATAACTTCCAAAAAAATCAGGAACCCAGTTGGACAACCTGGTGAGGGTATAGGAGTTACTGAAGCAGCTCGTGGGACGCTTATTCATCATTATAAACTAGATGAAAAGGGATTAATCGAAAAAGCAAATCTAGTTGTAGCTACAACTAATAATTCCGCAGCAATTAGTATGTCTGTCAGAGATGCTGCTAAAGGACTTATCAAGAAAGGGGTAGTTAATGATGGACTACTCAATATGGTAGAAATGGCTTTTAGAGCATATGATCCTTGTTTTGCATGTGCTACGCATTCACTTCCTGGTCAAATGCTTTTGGAAGTACAAATCTATTCACACGATGAAAAATTACTCAAAACCATAAGGAGAGATGTTTAAAATGACTGTAACTGAAACAAAAACTGAGTTAGAAGAGTTTGAACCCAACATAATAGGGTTCCTCTGTAATTGGTGCAGTTATGCAGGAGCTGATCTAGCTGGAACCAGTAGGATACAATATCCAGCAAACATTAAGATCATCAAAGTGATGTGTTCGGGAAGAGTAAATCCAATGTATGTTGTGAATGCTCTTCAACAAGGAGCTGATGGTGTTTTAATCGGAGGGTGTCATCCAGGTGATTGTCACTATCAACATGGAAACTTGTTAGCTAGACGACGAATGGTAATTTTGAAAAATCTTTTAGAATCCATTGGGATTGATTCAAGGAGGGTTCGAATGACTTGGGTGAGTGCAGCTGAAGGCAGGAAATTTGCTGATGTGATCAAAGAAGTAACCGAGGAGATAAAGAAAATTGGTCCAATGAAAGATATTCAGAGGGTGAATGAATGGTAGATCAGCAATTGCTTATAGAGGAAGTTAAAGAAATTGTTTCTCGTGATGATGTTAAGTATGTTATTGGTTATAAAAAAGGAACTTATGGTTTTACTGTAAGTCCTGCATTTGCTTATTCTCCTGAATATGCTGATAAATTCATCTTTAACCCTTTATGCAAGAAGAATCTAGCTGCTTATCCTATCTTAGAAGATAAACTTCCTTTGAAAAGGGGAGAAAAAGAGGATAAAAGAAAGATAGGTATTGTTGCTAAAGGGTGTGATACCCGTGCTTTGGTTCAGATAATCCAAGAGAAAGGGCTTAAACGAGAGGATATTGTTATTATTGGCATTCCATGTACAGGAGTAATTGATCAAAAGAAAATTATCTCACGATTTCCCAGTGAACCAACCTATTCTGAAATAACAGAAGAGCAAGGAGTTTATAAGATCACAATTAATGGGAAAGTTCATGAAATTGCTAAAGAAGAACTGTTAGCAGATTATTGTACTAGTTGTATTGCACCTAATCCAGTGATTTATGATGTACTTATTGGAGAAGAGGTTGAACCTTGGGAGCTTAAAGAGCATAAGAATCTTGATGTTCTAGAAGAGAAAAGTGTTGGAGAGCGGTGGGAATATTGGAAAGAACACTTTGATAGATGTATTCGATGTTATGCTTGTAGAGAAGCATGTCCATTGTGTTATTGTAAGGAATGTATGGCAGATCTTCTTAATCCTCAGTGGATTAGACGATCTGTAAATCTATCTGAAAATACAGCTTGGAACATTATGCGAGCATATCATCTAGCTGGACGTTGTGTGGGGTGTGGAGAGTGTGAATCCGTTTGTCCAGTGAATATCCCACTTATGGAATTAAATAAAGAAATTGAGAAAGACGTGAAAAATTTGTTTGAATATACTGCAGGTATGGACTCAGAAGAAAAACCACTGTTTGGAACATTCCGACCCGATGATCCTGAGGAGTTTATAATGTGAGGTGTTATGATGGAAAACTTAGTTTTACAAAAAGACAAACTTCCTAAACTGATTGAGGAGCTCTCTTCCAATTATGTTTTGTATGGACCTACAGAAGAAAGTGGTATTTCATTGTTTAAACAAATTATGAATTTCGAGGAACTAAACCTAGAAAATCTTCTAACTAGTGTTTCTCCAAAATCTCTTGTCTTCAAACAGACAGAGACTTTATTCAAGTTTAAACCAGGGAGAAAAGGTAGTGTTACTTCGTCAGAAATATATGAAGAGAAGAGCATAATCTTTGCTATTAGACCTTGTGATGCTCATAGTTTTAAAATAATTGATCCAGTATTCAATGGGGAATTTGAGGATCCTTTCTACATTTCAAAAAGGAAAAATACTGTCCTAATAGGTTTAACATGTAACAATCCAGAGAGGAATTGTTTCTGCACTTCATTTGATGATAATCCAGGCTCAACTGAAAATGTTGACATTCTTTTTACAGATTTAGAAGATAGATTCTATGTAGAAGTAGTCACAGAAAAAGGCAAAAAACTGATCAATTCAATAGAAAATCTATTTGAAAAATCTACAAAAAATGAGGAAGATTCAAAGAAAAATATTGTAACTAATTCTGTTGAAAGGATCACAAGAAAAATGAATCTTGAGAATTTAGTTACTAATCTTGATAAGATATTTGATCACGAATTATGGCAAAATACTGCCCAAAAATGTATTGGATGTGGTATTTGTACTTATTTGTGTCCAACTTGTCATTGTTTCGATATGCAAGATGAATCTTCTCTGCGAGAAGGAGCAAGAATACGTGTATGGGATTCTTGCATGTATCCTGAATACACTCATCATGCTTCAGGACACAATCCAAGAGCAATAAGAATGAGCAGAGTAAGAAATAGGATTTATCACAAGTTCAGCTATTTCCCAAAAAATGATGATATCACAGCTTGTACGGGTTGTGGAAGATGTATTGATTATTGTCCTGTTAATATTGACATTATAGATGTCATAGATAAAGTAGGTGTCATAGCAAATGAGTAACAATCCATATAGTCC